>JAZQEQ010000024.1:0-33868 GCA_045539055.1 Oscillospiraceae bacterium
GGGAATATAGAGAAGATCCTCCACATCATCGACGTTGTAGCCGTACTCTAACAGCAAATCAATGTCTTTCTCAGATATCCCAATGTAGCTTGCGAACTGCTTCAGTTCCTTTACAGCGGCACTCTCAAACCATTCAGCGTAGTCCTCAGGCTCGGCATGAGTCCACCAATAAGGACGGTAGCTGTAATAGTAGTCGAGGGCATCAAGTTTAGCTGTGTTGAACTTTGCGGAGGCAAGCTGACCGTCGGGAGCAATACGGATTATGTCGCCACACTTCGCATCAATCTCGGTGTAGAACTTAGTCACAAGTCCGAGCGTAATCAGCGCACAGTCAAGTATCGCCGCAGTGCTTGCGTAGATGTAGAAGCCCTCACGCTCAAAGTGGTAGAGTGCAAGAGGATTATCGCCCTTGATGAAATAGAGGTTTTTCGCTACATCTAGCACCGTAATAGTAAAAGACCCCTCGAGCTGTTCAGCCATTAATGCGATGCTGTCAAAGTTGAGGGTATCTTTCTGTTCCAACAACTGAACGGCTATGTAGCTGTCAGTCGCTATCTTTGTTGCTGGGAGCTTCAACTCCTTGCGGAGCTTTTCATCGTTGTGGAGAACACCATTGTGAGCTAATGCAAATGGCATTGAGCCACACATTCCCGAAAACGGATGGTTGTTGTAGTTCTCAAATTTGTTGCCCTGTGTAGCCATGCGAGTATGACCCATAACGATGTTGCTCTCAAAGGGTAGGCGAAGCCTCATCTTATGAGCGGCAAGAGGTCTCTTGAAAATGGAGAGCTTGTTGTCATGGATATATGCAAAGCCAGTGGCGTCAGTACCTCTGACCTCGCACTCCTTTGAGAGAACTTTCAGCACCTTCTCGCGTTGGAGCTTGGTGAAGTAATTCCTGTAAACAATCAAACCGAATATAGCACACATATTAATCATCCTCCATAAAATCAACAGGCTCGTTCACATACAGCTGGCGTTCTTTGAGATAGGTTATCAGCTCCTTGTGTTTAACAATATCGAGCATCTTGACAAAAGTTGTCCAGCTGACGTTTGCGATTTCCTTATCTGTGAGATACAGAGCAAGATCGCAGATTTTGTCAACGAGTTCGAGAGTAGCTATGATGGTATTTGCTTTCAGCGTGCCACGGAACATACGAAATTCAATCGTGTTCCAGTTGGTGATGTTCACGCAGGCATAGCGACCATTGCCGCCCTTCTTGGCATTCTCCATGATTTCCTTTGGGTCGTGCTTGTAGCCGTAACGAGCCGCCCACTTATTCATTGCGTACTCGGTGCGGCGGCTGAATTTCAGAAGCTCCGCCCAATGATGCTCCACAAAATAAAGTACCCTAGAGATAGCTTCATCCTGCTCCTCTCGGGTCTCGCCAAATGTATCACGGTTTACATGGATATGCAGACCGCAGGTCGTGGTTTTGTGGCTCTGATAATGAAGATGGATTGCCTTGCCACAGAGCCGCTCCCACGGCATAGTTGTTCTGTGGTAATCAAGGGTCATGGGATGAGTTACTATTTCCATGCCGTCGTTAAGACTTCCGTCCGACTTGATGTAGATGTGCTCTGACAGCACATTCGCAAGGTCAATGAGTGCCTGTGCATTGTCTCCGATCTTGCCGCCCTCATCGATCTCAAGCTCAACGCCGAAATAGCGGTCACCCTCACCGAAGAACTCGGGATCGGGTTTATAGCTGTAGTCACGGATTGGTCCGTTGTTATGACGATTGTAGCAATCATAACAGTAGGCGATGTCATCATCGTCATAAAGATAATTGCAGTCATCATAGTGAATTACTCTGCCACAATCTTCGCAAGTGGTGTAATGATTATCGTAGCATCTCTGACAGAGCGGAAATGAGTCCGTACCGTTATTATCGTCATCCCAGATTCTTTCGCCGCAGTGGTTACAGATGACCGTTGCATCGTCAAGACATTCCGAGCAAAAGTATTCGCCCTCAAAGTAATTAGCGCAATCGCTTGTGAGTTCGCATCCGCAGCGGTCGCAGAAAATGATGTCGTTTTGCATTTTGTAGTCCTCCTTAAATTAGTATTCTTCAGCAAAAAGCATGGTGGAATGGGTCTCATCGTCAATGACGAATATCTTGCCTGTGATGGGGTTTGTGCTGGGAAACAGGTGCTCCGCAGAGTATTCGGGACACTCCTGCTCGTGCAGGACTTTCTGCTCTCCGTTCTCGACAGAGAGTGTGAACACCTGCAAGTAATCCTGCTCCTCGGCCTCCATGGACTGGATAAGCTCCCACAAAATAACCTGCGTCATGATAGGGAGCCGCTCTGAGATGCCTTTGGTACAGTAGTGCTGGTTGTTGAATTTTTGTGCCATGATTTCCTCCTTAAAACAGAAAAAATCCCCTGAGCAGTTACGCTCAGGGGAACGTTCTATGATCCGATAATTAATCGGGTAGCTTATATAGCTACATGGAGATAATATATAACTGAAAAAATATGATATAGCTATACAGAAGTATGTTTTTGGGCCAACAACGTGGCTATATTGGCTATCTTAGATAAATTTTTCAGCAATGGCGTGCTGATGTTTACCGCTTCATTTTACGCTGTGCATTGTTGATGGTGTTATTGTACTATTATTCTACATTTTTAAGTGCTGCATCGAGAGGTATCTTTTTCACACGTCCGAACTGCATGAACGCTATAACCGCATACGCCACAATTCCCATAGCGATTATAGTAACATACACCGAAGCAGGAACTGAATATGGTATCCAGCCTGCGTATGCTGCGAATATCTCAGCGCACAGGATGCGCATGATAACATCAACTATCGGCATAGTCAGAATAAACGATGCGATTACCACGATGCTGGTGGTGATGACGTAAAGTCCGCTTATTTCGCTGTTCGTGTAGCCGAGTATCTTGGTCATAGAGATAGATTGTGCATTCTTTTCGATGATTATCTTAGAAAGCAGGTAGATTATCAGCATGAACATCACAAGTCCGAACCAGTAGAACATATCGAACACCTCGCCCATGGAGTTGTTCATCTGCCTTGACAGTTTTGTAAAGTCGTCTATGGTCAGCTTATTCATGATGTAGAGCTCGTCTATGTCAGTAAGCTCCTCATCGGAGAAATAACCGTTGAAGTAGTCCGTCTCGTTGCCGAACACCTCGTTGAAATAACTGTGCTCCATATACACCGCAAGGGTAGTGGGGCTGCCGCTGATACCGTCAACGGTGAAGCTGTATTCCTTTGTACTGAACTCCTCTTTCATGGTTACGGTGTCGCCGATCTCTATGCTGTTTTTTGCAGCGAATGCCTCGGAGATGTACACGCCCTCGCCAAATTCGATATCGAAATAGCTGCTGTCGCTGCTGATACCATAGATGGTCACAGCCTCGCTCTTGCGTCTGCCCTCAATAGTCATAAGGCCGCCTGCGCAGTATTTCTCGGCACTGTCGTTCTCAGTTTCAACGGGTGCTTTGAGTATGTACTGATAATCGCATATCATGTTCTCAGCAATGAGTGTTTCATTGTTTTCCAGAAGCTTCGGGAAGCCCATTCCGAGCAGCAGTATCACGTTTGCAAGGAAGATTCCGACAACTATCATGATGTAGTTAGGCAGGTTCTGCAAAATTACTCTTATCCTGAAACGGTGCATAATGCCTATTTTCGTGTTGAGCCTGAGTGCCTTTTTCCTGCCGTTCTTTTTGAGGTCGCGGCGGATGAATTTAAGCGGAGAAAGCCTCATCTTGCTGCTGAGGATAAAGAAATTTATAGCGATCATCAGCAGCACAGGAATAACAGTAGTCTGCACGAATGCATCAACATTCCACAGGATATCGAACAAGGGCAGGCTGTAGTTTCCGTAGTAAATGCCCAGTGCTACTTCTACAAACAGTGTGTAGCCCACGATGTTTCCGATAACTGCCGAAATGAGCGTTACAAGTGCAGGCATTGAAAGATAGTGCCTGATAAGTTCGCCGCGGGTGTAGCCTGAGGCTCTCAGTGTGCCGATAACATTAGCTTCCTTGGTGATGGTGTTTGAGGTGGTTATCGCCATGATAAACGCAAGTATCGCAATAACAACATACAGGAATGTGATAAAGGTAACTCTGTCCCTGCCTGTGTCATCGCCTACGAACTGTATCGCCTGATTGGTGTAGGCGGGCACAAAGCGAGTAAGCATAGCCTTTTCCGAGATAGTTTCAAGCATGCTCTCGGCACGGTCCTTTGCCTCAAGGTCATCGGCAGGCTTGTCGTTGTATGTCCATGCGTAGTTGTAGTTAAGTCCCGCATCATCAAACTCGTCAAAGCCTTGCTCAGTCATGACCGCAACGCCGAAGCTGAACGCCTCAAACAGTGTATCAGTGGGGCTCTGATACAGTGCGCTGTAATCGGAAAGTGCCACAAGTCCCGTAACAGTAAGCTTTCTTCCGTTAACTGACAGCACATCTCCGACCTTGATGGAGTTGTTGTCGGCATACATACGGTCAATAGCTATTTCGTTTACCGAAGAGGGGAGAGCTCCCTCGTTTACGCCGACCCTGTTTACCTGCTCGCGAAGCTTGTAGATGCGCAGTGTGCTGTCAATATCATCGGTCTCACGGTCTTTGTAGAAGTTCTCGTAGACCTCTGCGCCCTCGCCACTTATCGCGTCGAGCAAGGCGTTGTCTGCAATGGTAACAGTGGTGAAATTTCCGTCCTCGATGTTGCATTTGACAAAGCTGTCGTTGTAGGCTGTGATAAGGCTCTTTGACGCAACCAGAAAGCCCGATACAAAGCCGATAACTATCACCATGAAAATGAATATGATGATGTATTTTCCCGCGTCGCTCTTAAGCTCACGGGGAAGTCGTCTGATAAGAGGATCTCTCATGCCGCACCTCCTTACCAGTCAAGCTCTTCGGCAGAGATCCTTGACTCGTTCACGCGGTTGCTGCGCACCATTCCGTCACGGAGCTTTATCACCCTGTCAGCCATGTTCTTGATAGCGTCGTTGTGCGTTACCATTACAACGGTGTTGCCGTATTTTCTGTTCACTTCCTCGATAAGTTTCAGTATCTCCTTTGAGGTCTTGTAGTCGAGTGCGCCTGTAGGCTCATCGCAAAGGAGAATATCGGGATTTTTGATTATCGCACGTCCGATGGCGGTGCGCTGCTGCTGACCGCCCGAGAGCTGATTCGGGAGCTTATGGCGGTGTTCGTACAGTCCGAGAGTGTGCAGAAGCTCGTCCACATCAAGCGGAGCGTCGCTGAGGTAAGCGCCGACCTCGATGTTCTCCTTGATGTTGAGATTAGGGATAAGATTGTACATCTGGAAGATGTAGCCGAGGTGCTTTCTGCGGTAGAGCGTAAGCGCCTTTTCGTTCATATCTGCGGTCTTTTCGCCGCCGATGCTTATGTAGCCGCTGTCTGCGTTGTCGATACCGCCGATGATGTTGAGCAGTGTGGATTTTCCCGAGCCTGAAGGGCCAAGCAGTACGCAAAATTCTCCCTTTTCGATGCCGAGGTCAATGCCTTTCAGCACCTCAGTTCTGCTGTCGCCCTCGCCGAAGCCCTTTCTGATATTGCTGATCTCCAGAAACATAGTAGTTACCATCCTTTCTTTAATCAACAAAAAAACCGAGTATTGCCAAAGCAACCTCGGTCGGTACTATACAGGAAAAAATAAAGACTCCATGTACAGCACGGTCTAAAGCCGTTTTCGCAATACATGAGTCTCGTTGTTTAAGACAAGCCAGACAGCATCAGCCGTCAGTATGTTGACTTGCCACGCAGCTTGATTACAAGCCTGCGCCACTACTCCCTCATCAGGATTATTCTGTTGTACCTGCATTATAACGCTTTTTTTAGTGCTTGTCAATACCTCAAAACAAACTTTGTTGAAGTTAAGCAAAATTTTGTAACTGTCAGATATGTCTGGTTAGTTAAAACTAACAATAATTCTCTTCTTCGTGTAAGAGAAAACAATAAAACAAAATACCGCGACCGAATTGTACCGATCACGGTATTTGATATTATCGTTTGTACTTGTTTAACGATCATCTTCCAACAGCGCCGTCATGCTATTCATACAGATAGCGATGGTCGAGCCGTTGTGAAGCAACGCCGACATTGACGGGGAGATAACTCCGCCAAAGCCGAGCAGAAGAAGCGCCGTATTAAATCCCACGATAAAACGATAATTGGAATTTATCCTTGCCATAAGCTGCTCGCTCAATCTGCGCATGACGGCAAGTTCTGTAAGTCCTGCGCCCCTTAATGTGATGTCGGCGGTCTCTCTTGCGATATCCGAAGCGTCGCTCATTGCAACTGAAACATCAGCCGCTGCAAGCGCAGGAGCGTCGTTTATGCCGTCGCCCACCATTATCACACGATGTCCGTCAGCTTTGAGCTGCTCGACAAAGCGGTGCTTTTCTTCTGGAAGCACCTGAGCGTGATATTCGGTTATGCCAAGCTGCTTAGCGATTATTTCGGCAGCGGAGCTGCTGTCGCCCGTGAGCATCACAACATTCTCAATTCCGCATTTCTTCATAAGCTGTACAGCCTTTGCTGCCTCGCTGCGGGGTGGGTCGTTTATGCAAAGCACACCAGCAAGCTTTCCGCCGATAGCAAGATAGATAACAGATGCAGCGCCTGCTTTTTCATCAATGTATGCCTGCTGTTCATCGGTGATAGTCACGCCCTCGTCCTCGCAGACGAAATGGCGGCTGCCGATTATTGCACGCTCTCCGTGAAGCGTAGTCGCAATTCCGTGAGCAACGATATAGTTCACCTCGGCGTGCTCCTCGGAGTGGAGTATACCACGCTGCTCAGCGCCCTTTACGATAGCCCTCGCCATGCTGTGAGGGAAGTGCTCCTCGATGCAGGCCGCTGTTTTCAGCACCTCTTCCTCGGAGTAGCATTCAAACGGAATGACCTTATCAAGCACAGGCTCGGCGTTTGTGAGAGTTCCTGTCTTGTCGAAAACAATAGTATCAGCCGCCGCAAAGGCCTCGAGATATTTTCCGCCCTTTACGGTAATGCTGTGGTCGGCGGCTTCTCTGATTGCTGAGATCACCGATATCGGCGTGGACAGCTTGATAGCGCAGGAATAGTCCACCATAAGCAGCGATACTGCCTTTGTGATATTTCGTGTCAGCAGCAAGGTCAGACCGAAGCCTAAAAAGCTGAACGGAACTATTCCGTCTGCGAGCCTTTCAGCACGGCTCTGGATTCCTGCCTTGAGATTTTCGGAGCTGTCGATAAGCTCGATTATCTTTTGAATCATAGTGTCGCTGCTTACAGCTCTTACCTTTACAACGACCGAGCCTTCCTCAATGACAGTTCCTGCGAATACTGTTGCGTTTACGGATTTCATGACCGCAAGCGGCTCGCCCGTCATTGAGGCCTCGTTTATGTAAGCCTCTCCCTCGGTTATCTCGCCGTCTACTGGGATAACGCTGCCTGTCCTTACTCGTATCTTATCGCCGACCTGCAATTCCTTGATGGGAATGAGGATATCCTCTTTGTCGTTCACAAGCCACACCTTGTCCGCCTTTATCGCAAGGCTTGATGTTAGCACGGCTTTAGTGCGTTTGTGAGTGTATTCTTCCAGCAGAGAGGATACCGACAGCAACAGCATTATCGTCCTTGCAGTGCTGAAATTCCGTTGTGCAAGACAAGCGGTGATAGAAGCGGCGTCAAGCACCTCGACGGTAAGCTTTCCCTGCGAAAGACACTGTAAGCCCTTAAAAATATACCCTGCCGCCCTGTACGCAACAAAGAACGTGCGCAGCGGCGCAGGAATGAGCAGCTTGCGCACGATATGATTTACGCCAAGCTTGATAAGATCTTTCTGAAAATCATTGTCGATCTTTTTTGTGGCGTCGTCCTCTTCAAGCGGTGTAAGGCTGCGGAAATTCAGACTGTCGATAAAGGCTATGACCTCGTTTCGCTGCTCTTTATGATAACAGAGCAGCAGACCGCCGTTTGCGGAATGAGCCTCTGCGGAAAGAATGTACTTGTTAGCTATGGCTAACTTTTGGATACAGCTTTCCAGCGACTTATCAAATGCATAGCCCCCGAAGCGTACTCTTATCCTGCCCGGCTTATCGAATACGATCTGATAGCGCATTATGCTTCGCATTCCTCAGCAAGACCTGCCTGCTCCTTAGCTTCGTAGCACATATCTTCTGCTTCGTCCTTCATGCTCTGAAAAGCAGCCTTTGCGTCGTGCGTGAGCTTCATACCCTTTGCAAGACCTGTCACTGCAAGCTCTCTTGTTTTCTTTGAGGTAATTACCTTTTTTCCGATGATAACGCCTGCCGCGCCTGCAACTACGCACCAGAATTTCTCGTTTTTGAATAGGTTGTTCATAATTTTTCCTCCTGTGATCTGTGTTCGGTCTGCATGACCGTTAATTCAATTATAATCCTTTTATAATGCGATGTCAACCAAAAAATGGGTTATCTACAAGCTAACTTTTTCTTGACAAATCAGAAAATATGTGCTATACTTTCAAACGGAGCAGATGTGCTTCAATTTTATTGCGGAGTAGTTAGCTATGGCTAACTTGTGGCCGCGATTATATTTTGTAAATAAGTTAGTTATAGCTAACATTGTGTGGAGGAAAAGATGACAGCAGCGGAGCTTAAATATCTGACAGCGATAAACGAATTATACGACGGAACTATCGGGATAAAACTGACATCTATCGCTGAAAAAATGAGCGTCACAAAGGTCAGCGTATACAGGGCAGTAGAGAGACTCGAAAAGAACGGCTACATCGCGCGTGACGAAAAGAATAAGGTAGTCATGACAGAGGACGGTTATGAGCAGCTTGAAAAATACACAGTGCTTATCGGGTGGCTGAGCGGTCATCTGCAAAGGAATTGCAGGGTGTCACCCGAGATAGCTTACAACGACGCCATAGGCGCAGCCTGCGCATTCAGTGACGAAAGCAGGAGCGCACTTGCAGAATTTATCCGAAAGGCAAAGGAGAACAGTAATGATAGATAAGCAGCTTTTAAAGCTTCTCGGCGGTAATAAAAAGTACATATTCTACACCGTCGGTTTTATGGTGCTGGGATTGTTCGCAAATCTCACTATTACGGCAAGTATCTGCCAGACGATATATCTGCTTACGTTAAAAGCAGAGCTAAGTGTGTATATCGTTCCGCTTGTATGTGCAGTCATCGGCATAGCGGTGCGTTATACAGCAAGCCGTATCACAGGCGATCTTAAAGATCTTCTCGGTCGTAAGGCGAAAAAAGACCTGCGTGAAAAGACCTACAACAAGATAGTCAAATTGGGAGTCCGCAGCACCGACGGCATGAGCATAGCGGGACTCACACAAGTGACTATGGAGGGAATCGAACAGCTCGATCTGTACTATTCCTCCTACATTCCGCAGTTCTTTTATGCGATGCTTGCGCCGATAATCCTGTTTTTCGTGACAGTGACGATCGACTGGAGAGTTGCGGTAGTTCTGCTTTGCTGTGTGCCGCTCATTCCTGTTTCGATAATCGCAGTATCGAAGTACGCAAAGAAGATATTCGCAAAATACTGGGGCAAATACACCTCAATGGGTGACAGCTTTCTTGACAGCGTGCAGGGACTTAAGGAGCTGAAGATATTCCGTGCAGACGGCGCTCAGCACATCAGAATGAACGAAAATGCAGAGGAGTTCCGCAAGATAACGATGAAAGTCCTCGTTATGCAGCTTGCCAGCACCACTATCATGGATATGGTGGCATACGGCGGCGCAGGAATTGGCATAGCCTTTGCGGTGACAGGCGTAGTTGACAGAGGCTTGCTTCCTGTTGCGGCGTTGTTTCTGATACTGGTGGCAGTGGATTTCTTCCTGCCGCTGAGAGCGTTCGGCTCGGCATTCCACGTTGCGATGAACGGTGCAAGCGCAGGCAAGAAGATACTCTCTCTGCTAAGTCAGCCTGACCCTGTGTGGGGAGCTGATGAGTTCACCGATACAGAGCTTAAGCTTGAAAATGTCACATTCTCCTATGACGGCGAGCGTGATGTGCTGAGAAATGTCAGCGTGACGTTCCCCGAAAAGGGTATGACCGCTATCGTAGGAGAAAGCGGCTGCGGAAAATCCACGATAGTAAATCTGCTGTATGGCGCACTCCGCCCGAAAAACGGCAGTATCACAGCAGGCGGAAAGGAGCTTTCAAGCCTGTCGAGAGAACGCTACTACAAAAAGCTTGCGGTGGTAAGCTACAATACCTACATCTTCAACACCTCTGTCCGTGAGAATTTCAGACTTGCAAAGGCTGATGTCACAGACGAGGAGATATTCACAGCACTTCAAAAGGTGAATCTCAAGCAGTTTATCATCGACAACGGCGGTCTTGATAAGGAAATAACCGAGGACGCAAACAATATCTCGGGCGGTCAGAAGCAGCGGCTTGCGCTTGCTGTAAACCTCGTTGCTGACAAGGATATTTATATTTTCGATGAGGCTACGAGCAACATCGACATCGAAAGCGAAGCCATTATAATGAGCAATATCAAGGCATTGTCAGAGGAAATGAGCGTTATCGTCATCTCTCACCGCCTTGAAAATGTCGTTCCTGCCGACCTTATCTACTATATGGAGAGCGGCGAGGTAAAGGAAAGCGGCTCTCACGCTGAGCTTATTACAGCACAGGGCGGCTATGCAAAGCTGTACTCGGCACAGAAACAACTAGAACAGGGTTACAGGGAGGTGAGCGGCAATGAGTAAGGCTGTCAGAAGAAGCGGTGCAAAAATAATGGCGAGTCTTATCCTTTTGCTCGGCTCGCTTGCTTACATAATGGTGCTTGCGGTAATAAACGGCTCTCTGGGATTTGTCTGCGCAATGGGAGTAACGCTTTTGGGTGCTGTCGGTATCGCTAAGGCTATGGGCGAGGTAATTGCGCTCTCCTACGGCTGGATAATAGGACTTGCGATAGGCTGCGGCGTGCTGCGAGGTATGCTTCGCTATCTTGAGCAGTACGGAAACCACTACATCGCATTCCGTCTGCTTGCGGTGCTGCGTGACAGGATATTCGGCGCGCTCCGCACGCTTTGCCCCGCAAAGCTTGAAAGCAAGCAGAAAGGCTCGATAATCGCAATGATAACCTCCGATATCGAAACGCTGGAGGTGTTCTACGCGCACACGATCTCTCCTATCTGCATTGCGGTGATAGTGTCGCTTGCGGTATTCATTTTCGTGGGAGTTATCTCTCACTGGTATCTTGCACTTGTGGCGTTGCTCGGATATGTCCTTGTGGGAATCATCGTTCCGCTCATTTCATCGGCTGTACTGAAAGAATCGGGTGTACGATACCGTGCGGAGTTTGCAGGCTTCAACGCATATTTCCTTGACAGTATCAAGGGTATTAAGGATATCGTACTGAACAACGCAGGCGAGAGCCGCAAAGCAGAGGTGAACCGCCGCTCCGACATTCTCCTTGCCGAAACAAAGAAGATGAAGAGCGGCATCACAAAGTCCTCCGCCGCAACGGAGCTTACGGTTTCGCTGATAATTCTTGCGGCGCTTGCCGTGGGAGTGCTGCTTGTGTCGAATGATATGCTGTCCATCGGCAGAATGGTCATCGGAGTGACAGCGGTGTTCGGCTCGTTCGGGCCTGTCATTGCAATATCCGCACTACCCGGGAACCTCACTCAGACCTTTGCAAGCGGCGACAGAGTGCTGGATCTGCTCTCAGAAAAGCCTGCCGTAGAGCCTGTGCGAAACGGCGAGAGTTTCAGCTTTGACAGCCTTGCGGTGAGCGAACTTTCGTTCTCCTACGATGGAGAAACGCAGGTGCTTTCCGATATCTGTATGCACGCCGAAAAGGGCGAGATAATCGGAATCGTCGGCGAGAGCGGCTGCGGCAAATCCACATTTCTGAAGCTTCTTCTGCGCTTCTGGCAGAAGAACAGGGGAGAGATCGCCTACAACGGAACGGATATCGACAGGATTGCAGAAGAAAGCCTGCTGGACAATGTTACGATGGTGAGTCAGGTGACATATCTTTTCGATGAGACTATCGAGGATAATCTGCGTATAGCAAAGCCCGAGGCTACTCAGGATGAGCTTGAAAGCGCCTGCAAAATGGCTTCCGTTCACGACTTTATAATGTCGCTGCCCGATGGCTACAAGACGAGGGTAGGCGCACTCGGTGATAACCTTTCCGCAGGCGAAAAGCAGCGACTTGGACTTGCGAGGGCATTCCTCAGAGGAAGTGATCTTATCCTCCTTGACGAGCCTACAAGCAATGTTGACAGTATCAACGAGGGGATCATTCTGAAAGCACTCAAACAGCAGAAGCAGCGCA
This sequence comes from Oscillospiraceae bacterium, assembly GCA_045539055.1. Taxonomy (GTDB): domain Bacteria; phylum Bacillota; class Clostridia; order Oscillospirales; family Ruminococcaceae; genus CAG-115. The sequence goes on from JAZQEQ010000024.1 coordinate 12,298, forward strand.
AGAGCATCATACTTGTATCGCACAGAGAAAGCACGATGGCGGTAGCTGACCGTGTTTACAGGGTTGACGGAGGCAGGATGAATGAATGTTAACAGCAAGCGTACCCGTGAAAAAAAGATAGTCACGCTTATGATACGGCTGTATTGCAGAAAAAATCACGGGGCAAAGCATGAGCTCTGCCCCGACTGCAAGGCTCTTTCGGAGTACGCCGCACAGCGCAGCGACAAATGCCCCTTTATGGAGAGCAAGACCTTCTGCTCTAACTGCAAGGTGCATTGCTACAAGTCCGATATGCGTGAAAAGATACGTGAGGTAATGCGGTTTTCGGGCCCTCGCATGATAATGTATCACCCAGTTATGGCAGTACGTCATGTTATAGAAAGCAAGAAAGAAAAACGAAGATTGGAGAGTAAAAAATGAAAAGGATTATCCTGATAATAGTCGGCTGTATCGGATTGGGACTAGGCGCAGTGGGTGCGGTAGTTCCTATGCTGCCTGCATTCCCGTTCCTGATGCTGGCGGCGGTGTGCTTTGCAAAAAGCTCCGAGAAGCTCGACAGATGGTTCAAGGGGACTAAGCTCTATAAGAACAACCTTGAAACCTACGTCAAGGGGCAGGGCATGACCTGGAAAACTAAAATAAAGGTGATGATTACAGTTACTGTACTTATGACTATCGGATTTGTAATGATGTTCTCAAAAGCAATTTACATTCCGTGCATTATACTCGGTTGTGTATGGCTGTTCCACATAATTTATTTTGCATTCGGCGTTAAAACTTATAAACCAACAGAATAAAACTGAAATCCCTTATCTGCACATAACAGATAAGGGATTTTTTCCTTAAAAGTATTAAATTTATATCACTATTTTGACGCTAAGGAATTATATGCGACCGCGATATCCCCAGTTCCTGAGCGATCTCCCGCTGAGACAAAGGATTACACACATTTCCATCCCTATGGGGAATACCATATCGTTTGGGGATGATTTCCCGTTCACGGTCGTCCAGTTTCTCTTCAATGAATCGGTATAGCTTCTCGGAGTTTATCTTCAGCCTGACATCCTCCTCTGCGTTGATATCTGAGCTGCAGATGTTCGCAATCGTGAGCGCATTTCCTTCTGCGTCAGAAGGAAGAGCGGTATGAGTCAGAATTATTATTATAAATATGATTGGGATGGATCATATTGCTATGACAACAGTAATATTCTTATAAATAAACTTGGCATTTCTGATGGTAGTTTGTTGAATGAAGCAGAGCGTCGAATTACTTCTCTGCGAATATCAGAGATCTTGCAGACGCCAGTTATTAGCAAACTGTATAATCATCTTAAAGTTATACACAAATTACTCTTTTCAGATATTATAAATGTGTTGTTATCTGGTATTATAACTGCTATTGATAAGCAAACACAAAAAAGGTTTATATCGATTTTTAAAATATAGCTTTATTATAATTCCCAAAAAGTTTCATCATGAAGTTGAACTGAAGATAGAATGGCGGATGGCTTCATAGACCATCCGCTTGTTTGTGATTGCTATTTATCTGTTGTAACACTTTTCTACATTATCTAACATTCTTCGACAATAAATAACGATTAGCATATAGTACACCTGTGGAAACATGAGTGACTCATAGAAATCCACCATAAATAATTACGGGAGCAGAGATATACTGCTCCTTTTTTAGTTTTTATTGTTTTCGTCAAAATTCTCTGCTTAAAATTGTATGTATAGTCAAAGCAAAAACTGCTAGCATTACCATTAATTGAGAATTAATTATTGGATTAATTGTACAAAAACAATTGACAAAGTTGAAAAATTATGATAAAATTAGTACATAAAAAACGGAATATTGTCGTTCCGTGACAGGAGGTATCAGAAACATGAAGAAAAATGGCATTCTCAACAGCGAGATCTCACGGGTGCTGTCGTATATGGGTCATACAGACCTGATATGCATAGGCGACTGCGGATTGCCCGTGCCCGATGAAACAGAGCGTATCGATCTCGCGCTGACTTTCGGTGTACCGACATTCATGCAGACGCTTGAAGCAGTGGTTGGTGACATGAAGATCGAAAAGCTCTACCTTGCAGAGGAGATAAAGACAGTAAATCCTGAGGTGTTCGGACAGATACAGAAACTGCTGTCCGAGAACGAGATTGAGTATGCGTTTATCTCTCATGCTGATCTCAAGGAACTGACAAAGCAGTGTAAGGCAGTGATACGCACAGGCGAGACCACACCTTATGCAAACATTATCCTGCAATCGGGCTGTATATTTGCATGAGTAAAGGAGCGTGAAGTATGAAAATAGAAATGAAAGGGATCAATAAGTCGTTCGGCTCGAATCAGGTGCTGAAGGACGCAGGATTCCTTCTTGAGGACGGCGAGGTCCATGCGCTGATGGGCGAAAACGGCGCAGGAAAATCCACGCTGATGAAGATACTTACAGGCGTTTACACAAGGGATTCCGGAACGGTGCTTGTGGACGGTCAGGAGGTTATATACAAATCTCCGCAGGAGGCTGAAAAGGCAGGTATCGTGTTCATATATCAGGAGCTTAACGTTCTCTTTGACCTGACGGTTGAGGAAAACCTCTTTATGGGCAAGGAGATAACAAAGGGCTTTGGAATATGCGACCGCAAGGCTATGCGTGCAAAGGCGCAGGAGGTCATGGACAGGATGGGTGTAAACATCCCCATTAACGCGGTGATGTCCGACCTTTCCGTTGGTCAGCAGCAGATGGTGGAGATATGCAAGGCTCTGATGGTGGATGCAAAGGTGCTTATCATGGACGAGCCTACCGCAGCACTTACCCAGAGCGAGACAGAGGGTCTGTTCAGGCTTATCAAGAGCCTACGTGAAAAGGGAGTTTCCATCGTGTATATCTCCCACCGTATGGAGGAGATATTCGAGCTGTGCGACCGCATCACGATACTGCGCGACGGTACTTATGTGGATACCAAGTACATAAAGGATATCAATATGGACGATATCGTCCGTATGATGATAGGTCGTGAGATAGGTGAGCGTTATCCCAAGCGCGAGGGTCTGACTATTGGTGACGAGGTCATCCGAGTGGAGGGTCTGACAAAAGGCAAGACCTTCAAAGACGTGAACTTCAGCGTAAAAGCAGGCGAGGTGCTTGGCGTATCAGGTCTGATGGGCGCAGGCCGCACTGAAATAATGCAGGCAATATTCGGAAATCTCCCGTACGACAGCGGTAAGATCTATATAGGCGGCAACGAGGTCCGTATAAAGAATGCGAGGGATGCAATAAATGCAGGCATCGGCTTTATCACAGAGGATAGAAAGACCGAGGGTCTGCTGCTTGAAAAGAGCATTTCGGATAATATCGTGCTCGCAAATCTTGACAAGGTATCAGACAAGAGCGTTGTCAGAAAGAATAAGGTCAACGAGCTTGTAAAGAAGGGTATTGATGAATTCAGGATCAAATGCTTTGGTCCGCAGCATGAGTGCAACAACCTTTCGGGCGGCAATCAGCAAAAAGTAGTATTTGCAAAATGGGTTTATACTGATCCTAAGATACTCATACTTGACGAGCCTACCAGAGGCGTTGATATCGGTGCAAAGAAAGAGATCTACAGTGTAATAAATGACCTTGCGGCAAAGGGCGTAGCGATAATCCTCGTATCGTCTGAGCTTCCCGAGGTGCTGGGAATGAGCGACAGGATAATGGTAGTTCATGAAGGTCATATCACAGGCATAATAGACGCTGCAGAGGCAGATCAGGAAAAGGTAATGACATTAGCTACTGGAGGTACTTTATAATGGGAAATAATAACACAACGACTGCTCTCAATAAAAAGAGCTGGACATCATACATAAGCGAATACGGCGCTTTCATTGCGTTGGTGCTGCTGGTTGTTGTTATCAGTGTCATCAGCCCCGAGTTCAGAACTGTAGGAAACTTCCTCAATCTTCTCAGACAAGCAACATTTAACGGACTTATAGCATTCGGCATGACCTGCGTTATCCTGTCCGATGGTATTGACCTCTCCGTAGGTTCGACATTGGCTCTCAGCGCGGTTATATGTGCAAAGCTGATCATGGAAGGCGTACCCGCAATTCTTGCAATGCTGATATCTCTTATTGCAGGAACCTTCCTTGGCGTTGTAAGCGGTCTGCTGGTAACAAAGGGCAAGCTTCAGCCGTTTATTGCAACACTTATCACCATGACGGCATATAGAGGACTTGCGCTTATCCTTACTGATGGCAAGCCTATCTCCAATATCGCAAAGAGCATTGAGGACAGCGGCAATCAGTTTGCGTTCAAGCTTATCGGTAAGGGCAACTTCTGCAACGTTCCTATTCCTGCTATCCTGCTTGTATTTGCGCTTATCGTATTTTTCTTCGTGCTTAACAAGACTACCTTCGGCCGTAAGGTGTATGCAACAGGCAGCAACTCCAAGTGTGCAAAGCTTGTTGGCGTAAACATAACAAAGACCAAGATCATCGTATATGCAATCTCGGGCTTTATGGCAGCGCTCACAGGTCTTATTCTTATTTCACGTCTGGACTCCGCACAGCCTACTCTCGGTGAGGGATATGAGCTTGATGCTATTGCAGCTGTTGCACTCGGCGGAACTTCTATGAGCGGCGGCCGCGGCAAGATCACAGGTACTATCGCAGGTGTTCTTATCATTGCTGTTCTCAACAATGGTATGAACCTTCTGGAAGTATCTACATACTACCAGGATGTTATCAAGGCAGTTGTAATTCTTGTAGCAGTGCTTGCTGACCGCAAGAGATAAATAAGATCATTTACATAGGAGGTAATTCCATGATATCTATTAGAAAAATATCAGCCGTTATCTTAAGTGTACTTATGCTGTTGTGCTTCAGCGGTTGCTCGCTTATCACTATTGATGGCGAGGATTATGGCGCAGCTGCTGATTATAAGGGTAACGGTTCTATCGGACTTTCTGTTTCCACACAGAATAACCCGTTCTTTGTAACCCTTGTTGAGGGTGCAAAGGCTGCTGCCGATAAGGCAGGTGTTCAGCTTGTAGTTGTTGATGCGGGCGATGATGCAGCAAAGCAGGTAAGTGATATAGAAGACCTTATCGCTAAGAATGTTAGCGTTCTTATCGTAAACCCTGTTGACTCCGATACTGTGTCCTCTGTTGTACAGACAGCTGTGAACAAGGGCGTAAAGGTCATTTCCGCTGACCGTGTAGTAAATGGCGTTGATATCGACTGTCAGATCGCATCAGACAACGTTCTCGGCGCTGAGCTTGCAACTCAGTATATCGTTGATATGGTAGGTGAAGGCGCAAAGGTTGCTGAGCTTCAGGGCATCAGTGGTGCTTCGGCGGCCATCGACAGAGGCACAGGCTTCCATAATATCGCAGATAAGAAGCTTGATGTAGTAGCAAGTCAGCCTGCGGATTTCGACCGTACAAAGGGTATGACCGTTATGGAGAATATGCTTCAGGGTAATGGTGACATAAAGGCTGTATTTGCAGCAAATGACGAGATGGCACTCGGTGCAATGGAAGCCATCGCAGCAGCACGCAAGGATGTGCTAGTAGTAGGCTTTGACGCAACAGACGACGCTATCTCCTCCATCAAGGACGGAAGAATGAGCGCAACGATCGCACAGCAGCCTGACCTTATCGGTGCAACGGCAGTTGAAACAGCTATCAAGCTCATAAACGGGGAGGAAGTTCCGAAGTCTATCCCTGTTGAGGTTACACTGGTAACAAGGGAAAACGCAGGTTGATCCTGATTAAAAGACCTGCCTTGCAGCCGCAGGGCAGGATCTTCAGATAACGGAGGCAAGAATGAAAGTACTTACTATTGGCTCTATGAATATAGACCATGTATATAGTGTGGATCATATCGTACAGCCGGGCGAAACTCTCACCACCGGGGGAATGAACATCTTCCTTGGTGGAAAGGGAATCAACCAGTCGATGGCACTTGCAAAGGCAGGTGCGCAGGTCTATCACAGTGGTATGATAGGCGAGGACGGAACGATGTTCCTTGACGCCTGCAAAGAATACGGCGTGAACAGCGATTACATCCGCACCATTGAGGAAAAGACTGGACATACCATCATTCAGGTGGATAAGAATGCTCAGAATTGCATACTGCTTTACGGTGGTGCAAACAGATGCCTTACCGAGGAGTTTGTTGATGAAGTTCTGAGCCACTTCGAAAAGGATGATATCCTGCTCTTGCAGAACGAGGTCAATCTTTTACCGTACATCATAGATACAGCGTATGAAAAGGGAATGCAGATAGCACTCAATCCCTCGCCGTTCGATGATAAGCTGAACGAATGTGACCTCACTAAGATCAGCATCTTTCTTCTTAACGAGATCGAGGGTGGACAGATCACTGGTGAGAACGAGCCGGCAGCTATACTTGATAAGCTTCAGTTGCTTTACCCGAATGCGAGAATCGTGCTTACACTGGGTAAGGACGGAGCAGTCTATGCTCATAGAAATGAGCGATATGAGCAGCCGATATTCAAGGTTGAAGCGGTGGATACAACAGCGGCTGGCGATACTTTTACAGGATATTTCCTTGCCGGTCTCATTGATGGTATGGCGGTGCCTGATATACTCCGTATGAGTGCAAAGGCTTCGTCAATAGCGGTAACAAGACACGGTGCGGTACAGTCAATCCCATACCGCAGCGAAGTTGTCGAATCACTGAAATAAACAATAAAAGATCCATTGTTTTTGCAATGGATCTTTTTGCTCATCACCCAAACCTCCCCCTCAGCTTCTCTAGGGCTCTTTTCTCAATGCGTGATATATATGAGCGCGAAATTTTCAGCTCCTTTGCGATCTCGCGTTGAGTCAGTGGCTTGCATACTTTTCCGTCCTTGTCAGGGATACCGTAACGTTTAGCGATTATCTCGCGCTCGCGATCATCTAACTCCTCCTCGATAAAGCGGTACAGCTTCTCTGAGTTTATCTTCAGCATGACATCCTCCTCGACGTTGATGTCTGAGCTGCAGATATCTGCCAGCGTGAGTGCTTTGCCCTCTTCGTCATAGTAGATCGGGTCGCTGATGGATACCTCCGTAAGCTGGTGCTTTATCTTGCGGAAATACATCTTGATCTGGTTAGCAATAGTTAAGCTGAGGAAACATCATTCGAACATGATGGAACACTTAAATTCCACATTACAAAGCGGTTTGTGCAGTACAAGCACCACTCGGATGCCGAGCTGGCAAGGAAGATCATTACTGAAATTGAACAACATAACTCTGAGCAGTCTTGAAGACGGAGCCCCGCTCTTCTATGTACTCAGACATCCTCTGGACCCGCATCGCCAGCCGTTTCAGCGAGGGACAGAGCCAGTGCTTCGGACTGTAACAATGTGTTCAGGGAGGGGTCTCCTTCACGGATTCGCATAGTTCTGCGTATTTCTTTAGGGATAACGATACGTCCGAGATCATCAATCCTGCGGACAATTCCTGTTGCTTTCATATATCTCATTTCCTTTCATAGAAAAAGTTGTTTTTATGTCTGCACAGATATTGTAACCATGCCGCGGGAATATATTCATTGTTTCGACAATTTTCAAATAATCTATGTTGTCAACTGTGATATAAAAACTATCAGTTGAACTGGTTGTTTTGCTTACGATCAGGTTCCTTTATACATTCTACGGTATTCAGTGGGCGAAAATCCTATAACCTGCTTGAACAGCTTGGTGAAATAGCTGGGAGTATCGATGCCAGACATCTCCGCTATCTCTGTAATCGTCAGCTCCGTATTCATCAGCAGTCCCTCTGCGTAGCCAATCCTTACAGTGTTGGTGTATTCGGAATAATTCATGCCTGTTGCTTCTTTGAATATTCGGCTGAAGTTATAATAACTGGTGCCCGTCATCTGTGCTGCGGTGTTCATGTCGGGGATATTTTTGGGGTCGTTGGTTATCAGTGCGATTATCTCGTTGAGTGTGTTGAGCTTTGTTAGATTGCTGTATTTGTCTGAGATGTACGCTTTTTTGTCCGATAAAAGGCAGGAAACAAGCTCGAATACAAGACTGTTGCGTCTGCACTCGATGGCAGCCGCCTGCCTGAAATCAAAAGGCTCGGTATTGAGCAGCAGCTTTTCTCTTTCGCTGTTGGAGGCAAGACGTATCATGGCCTCGTAAGCTTTTTCGTTTTCGTTAAGTTCAATGTATGGAAGATCTCCCTCCAGAACAAGCTTCATTTCGGGTCTGATTATGGTGGAAAGGCTGCTGAGAAACGATGTAGAGAACTGAAGCACTATATCCTCAACATCGGTTATGTTGTCATTTCCATGCATAACAAGCGGAGGTATCAGGAATAATGTAGTCTTTTTTATGTGGTATTTCTTGCCGTTGAATATCTGATATCGTTCGCCGCTGAGGATAAAGGATATCTCATAATAGGAGTGGCAGTGCAAGGGGTAGTTGCCTTTCTCGTCTGACGCATATGCCGAGCAGCTTATATGTGATTTTGACGGCGGCTCAGAACGCTGAAACTGACTCTGATATAGCATGAACATACACCTCCCATATAGTGTAAGTATATCACGGGCAACAAAAAAATACAAGCGGAATTTTCCTGAAATATCATCTATGTTTATTTTGCACAGAGAGTTTTCCGCGAAATTGTACAAATAAACAATTTTGCTGCGTTTGCAAAAAAATACAATATATCTGCAAATATTTGTATTCAATTCAGAGCCGAAATGTATTATACTCTATATAACAGCAGCTTTCACATCTTGAAAGGAGTTTTATATGAGCTTTGATGAATTATTGATAAAGACTGTCCCTTCCGAGCGTCAGCTCAGCTTTCAGCAGCTTGAGTTCTATGCGTTCGTCCATTTCACCGTGAACACATTTACGGGACTTGAGTGGGGTGACGGTAAGGAATCCCCCAAGATATTCAACCCCGAAAAGCTGGATGCTGAGCAGTGGGTGAGGGCGATAAAGTCCGCAGGTATGAAAGGACTCATCCTCATCTGCAAGCACCACGACGGCTTCTGCCTGTGGCAGAGTAAGTACACCCAGCATTCCGTTGCTTCTTCTCCTTTCAGGGGCGGCAAGGGCGATGTGGTTAAAGAGGTATCCGAGGCCTGTGGAAAATATGGCATAAAGTTCGGCGTTTACCTCTCACCATGGGACAGAAACTGCAAGCTTTACGGTCAGGGCAAGGCATACGACGACTACTTCATCAGTCAGCTTACAGAGCTTCTGACTAATTACGGCGAGGTGTTCTCTGTATGGTTTGACGGAGCCTGCGGCGAGGGCGAGAACGGCAAGAAGCAGTATTACGACTGGGACAGATATTACGCTACTATAAGAGAATTACAGCCCAATGCCTGCATTAACGTCTGCGGCCCCGATATCCGCTGGTGCGGCAACGAGGCGGGATATACCCGCAAGGCAGAATGGAGCGTAGTACCTGCCCGCACAAGGGACACCGAGAAGATAGCCGAGAACAGCCAGCACGAGGACAACGAGGAGTTCCGTCAGCGTCAGATACATGCATGGGACGGTGATCTCGGCAGCCGTGAGATACTTGAGGGTGAAACAGACCTCGTATGGTATCCTGCGGAAGTCAACACATCCATCCGTCCGGGTTGGTTCTATCACGATCACGAGGACGACAAGGTGAGGTCGCTTGATGATCTCATCAATGTGTATAACTGTTCAGTTGGCGGTAATGCGACATTCCTGCTTAATATTCCGCCCGCACCCGATGGTCTGTTCCACGAAAACGACGTGAAGCGATTAGAGGAGATAGGCGAGTATCTGCGCAAGAACTTCAGCAACAATGTTCTGGATGATGCGGTGCTGTCCTGCGATTCAGCGCTTGACGGCTTCGGTATCGAGAACGTCCGCTGCGACGGCTATGACAGCTATTTCCGCACTGCTGACGGAGTTACAACGGCAGAGATAGACATTCGCTGGGACAAGCCTGTTGATATTGCAAACATAGTCCTGAAAGAGAATATCCACCTTAGCCAGCGCATTGAAAACTTTACTGTCATCGCCCATCTCGGCGATGCTTCCGAGGAGATATACAGCGGCACGGTTGTCGGCTATAAGCGTATAATTCCGCTTAAAGACTGCGTAAAAGCAGACAGGCTTACTATCCGCATCACAGATTCCAGAGTAGCACCCACATTGTCCTTTATCGGAGTGTATGAAAAAATCGACTGACGGAGGTCATGTATGAATTTATCACTGATTTCTGCAAATGGCAGCCCGAAAAGCAGGCTGATATATCACGAGGATCCGACAGCGCTGCATATAGGTACTCAGGATGACCACTGCTGGTTCGTTCCCTTTGCAAAGGGCGAGGATGCGTTTTCCTCAAAGGAGGCTTCGTCACGGGTCGAGATACTCAATGGCGACTGGGGCTTCAGATACTATGACAGTGTCATTGATCTCGAGGATGATTTCATCAATGCAGCCTTTACGGATACAATCCCTGTACCGTCAAACTGGCAGCTCCATGGCTACGACAAGCCGCAGTATACGAATATCTGCTATCCCATAACCTACGATCCGCCGTATGTTCCCGATGATACACCTGTGGGAGTATATCAGCGGAAATACAGATATACCCCTGACGGCAATGACCGTCTGCTGACATTCGAGGGCGTTGACAGCTGTCTGTATCTGTTCGTGAATGATGAGTTTGCAGGATACACTCAGGTATCCCATGCGTTCTCCGAGTTTGACATAACACCGTTCCTGAACGAGGGTGACAACATTATTACCGCAGCAGTGCTTAAATGGTGCGACGGTACATATCTCGAAGATCAGGACAAGCTACGTCTTTCTGGAATATTCCGTGATGTGTATGTCGTATCCCGTCCTAAGAAAAGAATTACTGACTACACGATAACCACAGCCATTAGGGACGGCAGTGCAGTGTTCGGCTTTGATGTAAAGGGTTGCGACGCTGATATCACTCTTATCGCACCCGACGGCGGTATGGTATTCAGCACAAAGGCTCAGGAGGGAACTCCCGTAAGCATGGTCATAGACGAGCCGCAGCTGTGGTCTGCTGAGAAGCCTGTGTTGTACTCTCTCGTCATAAGCACAGCAGATGAAGTGATAGGCGAAAAAGTCGGCATAAGGGAGATTGTGGTCACAGATGGTGTTGTTACACTGAACGGCACACCGATAAAGCTGCTGGGCGCAAACCGCCACGACAGCTATCCCGAGAGCGGATATTACGCAAGCGAGGTGCAGATGCGAAAAGATCTCACCATGATGAAGCAGCATAACATGAACGCTGTCCGCACTTCGCATTATCCGAATGCGCCTATGTTCTATCGCTTATGTGACGAATACGGTCTGTATGTTGTAGCGGAAGCAGATTTCGAGAGCCACGGTTGTGTTGAGGCATACAATGATTTCAGGTGGCAGTGGTCGGACGGCTACAACGGTATCGCGCTGCTTGCAAAGGAGCCGTCCTATAAAACCGCAATAGTAGACAGAGCAAAGAAGCTGGTAACTCAGCACAGAAACCGCCCGTCCATCATATTCTGGTCGCTAGGCAATGAGAGCGGCTACGGAGAGAATGTGCTTGCAGCGGCAGAGTATGTGAAATCTGCCGACCCCACACGACTCCTGCATTACGAGAGCATCCACAAGCTTGATGACGCACCGCACGATATTCTTGACATGGTGTCGATAATGTATATGTCCCTTGACGGAATGAGAGATTTTCTCAAAAAAGAGGACGAAAAACGCCCTCTGTTCCTTTGTGAATACAGCCATGCTATGGGCAACGGCTCGGGCGATCTGGAGGACTACCACGAGATGTTCTTCTCTTCACCTCGCTTCGTCGGCGGCTGTATCTGGGAATGGTGCGATCATGCACTTCCTCAGGGGACTACCGACGACGGCAGGATAAAATACGGCTACGGCGGCGATTTCGGCGAGCGCCACAACGACGGCAATTTCTGCATGGACGGCCTCGTATATCCCGATAGAACACCGCATACAGGTCTGCTTGAAGCAAAGCAGGTATACCGTCCTGTGCGTGTACGCAGAGAAGATAGCAGGTTTATCCTGACAAGCTATCTCGCCTTTGAGGATGCAGGAAAACTGCTCGATTGCCGTTATGAGATAGGCGACCTTAACGGAATTAAATCGGAGGGAACTCTTGAATTCTCTGTACAGCCTATGGGCAGTACGGAGTTTATCATAGATGGCGCTGAAAGCTGTACCGCCGATAATACGTTTATCAACCTTTCCTTTACTGCAAAGAAGGACACTCTTTGGTGTGAAAAAGGATACCCTGTTTGCTTTGAACAGATAATACTGACAGCGATAAAGTCTGCGCAGCCTGATGAAAGCAGGAAAGTACCTGACCTTATTGAAGCTGCACTCAGCTTTACGGTTACTGCAGGCAATGTTACATATACCGTCGATAGACGCAAAGGCTGTATAAGTTCCATTAGAAAAGATGAGGCTGAACTGCTTGGAAAGCCAATTGAGTTCAACTTCTTCCGTGCTCCGACTGATAACGATAATATGAAATGGGATTGGTACAGGGCCCATCTCCACGAGCCTGTGACAAAGGTATACAGCACCTCCGCCGAGATGCAGGACGACAGCGTGATCATTACGATATCCCATTCCTTTGGCTGGAGCATCTATCAGCCGTTCGCAAAGGGCGAAACTAAGCTGATATTCAGCGGTAATGGCGTGCGTACCATCTCCGATATGCAGACAAGCAACAAGGTGACATTCCTGCCACGTTTCGGTATAAGGCTGTTCCTGCCGAAATGCTTTGATATGGCAAGCTACTGTGGCTACGGACCGTATGAAAGCTACATCGACAAGCATCAGGCTTCGCGCTTCGGCTGCTTTACAGCTCCGGTATCCGAAATGCACGAGGACTATGTCCGTCCGCAGGAGAATTCCTCGCATTACGGCTGTATAAGCGCAGAGATCAGCGGAAGTGACGGTAGGATATACTTTACAGGTGAAAGTTTCTCGTTTAACGCTTCTGAATACACCCATGAGGAGCTTTCAGAGAAGCACCACAATTATGAGCTTCGGAAGTGTGATTATAATGTCATCTGCATCGACAGCGGTATGGCTGGTGTAGGTTCTGCATCTTGCGGTCCTGCACTTGATGAAAAATATCGCTTAGCGCTTCCAGATCTACATTTTGATATAATGATGAGCGTATTATAAAATGATAAGGAGGAATGAATATGACACAGTATAGAAAGATACTATCCATAGCTCTTGCTGTATCGGTAGTTATGTCGCTTACAGCTTGTGATGACTCTTCAGCCGATGATGTATCAACAATAGCTCCAGCTATCACAAAACCTACTTCGACATTAGCTCTTACAACTACTGATCCTGATGAAAATGCTGCAACTGATAAGGAAATCAAGGAGGTAACTACTTCTGAGTATACTCCTGATGGCAATGCGGGCAAGTTGACTTGGCTCGGCTATTATGATATTCGCGATTCCGATCAATATGCTATATTCACAACTGAGCAATATGGCGGAGAAATTGAGTATATTAGCTGCTCTAGTGGTGACGCTTATTTTGAGAAGTTGGGTGTAATGATATCCTCAGGTGATTCTCCCGATATAGTAAGTTATGAATGGACAAGTTTCCCCCACGGTATGAGCAAGAATATGTATGAGGCTCTTGACGGATATATCGATACTTCGTCTGCTTTGTGGAGTGGTATTGCTCAGGTTGCAGAAAACTATGCATACAAGGGAAAACACTACTATTACCCCTATGAAACAAAGACCAATTTTGCACTTAACTACAATAGAAAGACTTTGCAGGAAGCAGGTCTCGCTGATCCATACGATCTCTATATGGAGAATAAGTGGACCTGGGATACCTTCAAGGATTTGATGATACAGTGGTGTAATCTGGCTGATGATAATATTGGCTATGCAGGTTGTAATGCAACAGGTATCGTATCTACAACCGGAGTAGCTATGATTGAAATTGAAAAGGATGGCACCATTATTAATAATGTCAAGTCTCCTGATGTGACACGTGCTATGCAGTTCGTTATGACTCTTGCGCATGATGGCCTTGTATATCAAAACGAGCTTGGCAATTGGGTATCTCCTGAGCTGTGGGCTATCAATTCCGATAGGATATTGTTCCTCGGTATGAACCCTGACTGGACATATACAGCAGCTGCGGCTGAGATACAAAATCCCTCTGGTGTTGAGAATGATGTGTGCAATACAGTTTCTGATTTCGCATTTGTTCCATATCCCAGAGACCCATCATCTGATGTGTATTCTATAGCTTATGATACTTTTGGATATATGGTGCCTAAGGGCTCTGATAATATCAAGGGTGCTGTTGATTGGATACATCTCAACAGAATATATGCGACAGATGAAAGTGTGCTAGCAACTGCCCGTGAGGATGCTATCAATCCCACTCCCATATACTATGTTGAGGGTAAGTATAAGGGAATGCAGCGATGGTCTGTTGTGTGGGATCCCGATTTGTATGATTTGTGGGTGGATATGAAAGATCCGAGTAAATTCAATCTGATTTTTGATGATTGCAAGGGTTTTAATCCTGAGATGACATCTACTATGGATACTCTTCTTTCGCAGCCTATGTTCGATGGTGCATCCTGGACACAATTGAGCGAAGAATATGCACCTGTTATCGATACTATTATTGCTGAGTATCAGAAGTAATATCTCCTAACAGAACTGCCCGTAGGCGAATTGTTGAAGGACAATTATGCTTACGGGCAGTTCATATTTTTTATGTATTGATACTGTGAAAGAACATTTAAACAGATTCTGAAAATTTAACAGGAGCAGACGTGTTCTGCTCCCGTATTTCTATGTCATTGTTATTGTGCGATTCCAACCAGGGATTTAATAAATTCAGGGTTTTTGAAAGTGCAGATGGATCGCATGTATTCGCCGCCCGGGGTATCCCAGAGTACAGGGCATATCTGTCTGCTGTACGACGCGTTAGCCACATCCATCATCCACTGCACACGGGTCTCCAGAGTCTTGTTGCCGCCGAAGCATCCGAATTCTCCCACGATAACGGGAATGCCGTTGCTGATGAAATGCTCCGTCAGCATATCAAACCACATATTAAGTTCTTCGTAATCTGCTTCGCTGCCCCAGTCGGTGCGAGCCTTACCCCAGTCTGCATCATGCGTCAGCAGGGTAAGAGTGGAGGGCCCATAGTAATGTACAGAAACCGCCATGCGTCCCGCAGGATCATTCGGTAATATGAACATAGGGTCACATGCACGCTCAACGGATGTCCAATAAGACGCAATCAACAGATGACGCTTTTCGTTATTGGCACCCGAACCACGCACCACATCAACAAATTTCTGATTGATCGCATTGAATATATCGTACGCTTCCTGCTTGCCATCTGTTCCCGCATACTGATTCCATATGCTGTCGAAGCCGACCTCGTTCATTGATTCGAACATCAGCTTTTCTCCGTATTTATTGAATCTTCGTGCTATCTGAGTCCACACGTTTTCGTAGATCTTCATAGCCTTGTCATAGTCCTCTGGGAACTTTTCTGACCATCCATCGTGGTGTGAGTTCAGAATACAGTACATTCCGCTGTCCAGTATCCAGCCTACCACTTCGTCGATCCTGTCAAGAAAAGCAGGATCTATGTTTCCTTCGGGATCCATAAGGCTTGCCCATGATACAGGAAGCCGCATTACGCCGAATCCTGCATCGGCATAGCCTTGTATCATCTCCTGAGTTATTGTGGGGCTGCCCCAGGCTCTTTCTACCTCACCCGGCGTTCCGCCTGTGGAATACCAGTCACCCATGCAGTCAAAAGTGTTTCCGAGATTTATTCCGATACCCATATCACGCACATATTCCATTGTGGAGCGTGTGCCCATATCCAGCAGTTCAACAGGATCCACAACATCGGTAAAATCAATATTGTCCATGTTTTCGGTCACTCCGTGAAGCTCGTTAGCTATCTTTCTTATCACCATTCTGTCTGCACCAGACTTTATACGATACTGTGTGCGAGAATAAAAATTATCGTTAACATCCCAGATGACGGGTACAAAGCCGTTTATCAGCAGAGTTCTCATAACATAGTCGACACATTCGTGCGATTTCGAATAGCCTGCGTTTCGGTCAAAATTGCTCCTTGGATAATTTACTGAAGTTTCTCCAACGAACACGGGTATATTCCTGTCTGAAAAAGCACTTCTTAGCTTTCCTACCTGATCGTCGATATATCTCACCCAGTCATTGCCGCCGATCCTGTTTGTCCAGTACATCATATTATCCACATAATGTACGGAGACCATCAGTCTGTCGGAAGCAGTATCAGTCGGCATTACGAATTCGGGCGAGGTCGTCTTGTCTATGTTCGTCCAGTAGCCTGAAACTATCAGTACTCGCTCGGCGTTCTTGCCGCCTGTTGCTCTTACTGCATCAACAAAGGTCTGGTTGAGCGCGTTTGTCATGGCAAAGCCTTCCTCTTCGCTGAGTTCTCTCAACTCGCCATTATCGTCAAAACGCTTTCCGCCAAGATACTCATTGTATCCCTCAAATACTACTGTATAGGGACAGTCCTTGAAGTACTCGGCGATCTGAGTCCAGAGATTGTTGAATATCTCCGCACACTTATCATCACTGTTGCGGCGGATAATGAACTCGTCAAAATGATGGATGTTTATTACCGCATACAGATCAGCGTTGCAGCAGTAGTCCACGATCTCCTTGACACGGGCGATATACTCGTCGTTTATCGTATATGTGCCGTCATTTGCCATCATATTGCCCCAGAAAACAGGAATACGAACAGTGTCAAAACCCTCTGCCTTGATTCCGTTTATGACCTCCTGTGTTGTCTCAACAGCACCCCAGCAGGTCTCGTAATCGATAGGTCGGTCATCGCCAACGACAGGTATCCATTCGTAGTATGTCTTATCACAATCGGTGGCTTCGTAGGCTTCCATGGTATTGCCGAGGTTAAGTCCCATGCCCATGCGCATTGCAGTTTCTGAGGCTGTCAGCGGCTTATCTTTTGTAAACAGCGGTGTGTCGCAGCCTGTACAGGTGCAGAGCATGACCGCCGCGAGGACAACGCACAGTATCTTCTTTATCATAGCTTCTACTCCTTTTTTATGGTTTGCCTGTAATTTAATTGTACTCCTTTTTATAGCACCCTGCAATATACTCATTTGCAGAATACTTGTATTATTTTGCTTAATATATTAAGCATTTGTGTGTACTTGCGTTATTTTAAGACCATATATGACAGCTATAACAAAAAGACGCTCCTTTCGGAACGTCTTTTCTGATAATAGGGAGATCATCTGTACTCATTTATCATAGCTTCTATAACGGGAGCGTACTCCTCGCTGAGCTGAGTCCATGAGTCGCCGTCAAACAACGGTCCGCCGAAAAGATTGTCCTTGGCTGTGATAAGCTCGCTGTCAAAACCGTTGCAGTCCTCGAATACGAAGTTGAATTTGGTCGGATCCTTCATATCCATCCACAGATCATATAAGTCGGGATCCCATACAAGCTGCCACTTACGCATGCCCTCATATTTGCCCTCGATATAGTAAATTGGTTCGGGATTGATGGCTCTGTCACGGGCTGTCGCTCTTACTTCCTCATCGATCTCGTAAATTCTGTTGAGGTGGATCCAGTCGATAGCTCCCTCGATGTTCTTTGCGCCCTTGGGCACCATATATCCAAAGGTATCATAAGCAATAGTATATGTTTCGGAAGATGGGTCACGAGGGAACGGAACAAATGCAAAATCGGAAACCACTCCGCAGATGTCATTTTCAACACCCTTCAGGTTCTGCACAGCGGCTGCTGCTTCGGAATATACCCAGTCGGGATTCATTCCGTAGAACAGAACTCTGTCGGAATTCTTTGCCCATAACTTAGGAGAAAGCCATTCTACAAATTCGTTCTGATAAACAAGACCGTCACGGTAAAGAGTAGACGCAAACTGCATTGCACGAGCTAAGTTGGGATCTTTGATGTTGTTGAGGATAGTACCGTCTTTTCTTACGTCGATAAGTGGAACCCCCGTCGTAGCAACAAAGCTCATGGCATGAGTGCCTGCATATCCGATCTTCTCGTCATCAATATTACACCACTCAACACAAAGTCCTCTGAAAGTGTCCCATGTCCAGTTGTTCTGGAAATAAAGATCATACGGGTCAGTCAGACCTGCTTCAATTACTGCCTTGCGGTTATAGTTGATCGCAAAGTTTGTGATGGTCTGATATGGATAGTAATAATGCTTGCCCTCATAAACGAAATCTTCGGCAAGATGGGCAATACCCTCCCAGATAGGTGATTCAAGATTTACATATTCGTCAAGCGGCTCATACAGGTTTCTTTTTAATCTATACGGATAGGACTGCCATTCGTATGTAGTGCAGTCAGGTGAATCTCCTGATGCGATCAGTACACCGAGCTTCTCGAAATAAGCGTCTCCGCTTGCAGATGAGATGTATTCGATCTCGCCGCCGTATTTCTCAGAGGTAAAGATGCTGTATACCTCTGTGTTGCGGTTGCGGATATCGTTATATCCGAGGAATTTCACTGTGCCTGCATTTCCGCTGGGAGCATATTCGGTGTTGTTGACATCCCTGATCTTTTCGTCGGTAGCGGTATTTTCGTCAGGGTCGGTGGTGGTAACGGCAACCGTCGTTGTGGTACTTGCAGGCAGTGTTGATGCAGGAGAGGATATTCCCTGTGAAGTACTATCATTGCAGGCAGACATTGTCATTATCATCGTAACAGCAAGGGCAAAAGATGCGGATTTTCTGAATCTGGTCATAGTGTCAACTCCTTTTCGTTTTGGCAATAACCATACTTATAGTATAATACGTTCAGCAAAGAAATGAAATAGAATAATTTGTTGAATAATTATACTTTTTGCGGAATTCCGAAGTTACGGACCACTATGACAAATACGAATTTTTAATTCCTCATCTCTAACTCTAAGCACCTTAACGCTAAGCGTTATCCATCTTGGGAACAGCTCTCTTATGTATTCATACATCCGCCGAACCCGCACCACCAGCCGTTTCAGCGAGGGACAGAGCCAGTGCCTCGGACTGTAACAATGTGTTCAGCGAGGGGTCGCCCTCGCGTATACGCATAGTCCTGCGGATCTCCTTAGGGATAACGATACGACCGAGGTCGTCGATGCGTCGAACGATTCCAGTAGCTTTCATATATCACATTTCCTTTCATAGAAAAAGTTGTTTTTATGTCTGCACAGATATTGTAACCATGCCGCGGGAATATATTCATTGTTTCGACAGTTTTTGCAAATGTTTTATTTAGTGATGCTTGTCGTTTATCAGCTTTTTGCGCATACACTCACTGCTTTCGGAGTGTCAGCGATTTTGTTCTTCATGGTTGATTTTCTTTTTTTGTTATGATATAATTATTGTATATTTTAATTTTCGATGGTTATTATGACCTGATGGTTTGAATCTTAATTTGGAGGTAATAACTATGCCCGATGATAGAATGAGCAAGCAGCCTGCGATCGTCACTGCCGACAGAAGCGTGCGCACATTACGTCGCATTCCGCTGATTGACAGGACTTTTCCTGAAGACTGGCTTCAGGAGATACTTGAAAGCTCACCACAGCTGCTGCCAACCAAAGAGATCAGCGGTATATATTCGCAGCTTACCTGTATTTCAAGAGAGGTAAGTGTGCCGAGCGGATATATTGATAATCTGTACATAAGTGCTCAGGGCTATATCGTTCTTGTGGAAACAAAACTGTGGAGAAATCCCGAGGCTATGCGTTCTGTTGTGGCACAGATAATCGACTACGCAAAGGATATCAGCAAGTGGGATTATGAAAAGCTGGACAATGTGTATAGAAGCTACCATAATACGGAAAAGAGCATTTATACCGTACTTTCCGAAAAAGGATATACCGATGAAGAAGAGAGCGACTTCATCGATATTGTGACCAGAAATCTCAGGAGTGCACGTTTTCTGCTTATGATAGCAGGCGACGGAATAAGGGAAAGCACTGAAAGCATGGCGGAATTCCTGAGCCGCAATGCAGGTATGTCGTTTGATCTTGCACTGTGCGAGCTGGAGGTGTATGATCTCGGAAACGGCGAGCATCTTGTTGTGCCTCAGCTTACGACCAAAACAAAGATCATTGAACGCACGATCTTCAGAGTAGACGAGAAGAGCTACATAGAAGAGCCGATGGTCAGCACAGCCGTTCCCGAGCGTGTGCGGAAAGCCAGACTGAATGATAAGTTCGAATGGGCAAAGGTCACGCCGCTGAAGGATGTGACTCAGGAAGATATCGTTGACTTTATTACTGCTATGGAGGGGATTGGCTATACCTGCCGTGTGGGTACGACGGATATCAGCCTTGATCTGTACATAAACAACACACGTATGCGATGCCTCATGCTTTTCGGAACAGGTACGAGTGGAGCAGTGCAGCCATCGTCTTATTACGAATATCTCGATGAACGCAACTACTCCCGCGCTTCTGCAAATGAACTGCTCGAAGAACTGCGATCCTGCCTTTCTGCAGAGCAGAAGAACGATGCTTACGATCGACCGAACGGCTACTATTTCATTGATATGAAAACATTTGTTGAGAAAGAAGATGTGATCCTTTCTGCTTTTGAAAGGTTCAAGGAGAATTTTTAGTAACATTATATAGCTGATATAAATAACCACCGCATCAAACAAAGAGCGGTGGTTTTGCTGTTTGCCATCTTTGGCAATCGCATAATCAGAAACACATATAAACACTCCTGACAAGAGGTCAGAAAGGTTGCTATATCTATTGCCAGGACAAGCAACTGAGTGAGTATATTAAGCGTAGGTTAGAAACAATATAAAAAACCAGCGTGAAAACAGAAGACGCGGAGCTGATTCGTGCGGCTCTGCGTCTGTTTTTATAAATGTCCCATTTTATGCTTGAAATGCATTATTTGGAATGATATAATACCAAATATAGCCACTAACTTTATAATTCTAGAGGAGGAACGTTTCATGAGAAAAATTGATTCTTTTATTAACAGATATTCATTATCTAAAACATTGCAATTTCGCCTTGTCCCTTATGGGAAAACCCTTGAAAATATTCAAGCGAAAGGTTTGATTGAGCAGGACAATGAACGTGCCAAAGAATACTCGGAAGTTAAGAAATATATCGACAGATACCATATTGCTTTTATTGAAGAAGTATTATCATCAATAAAAGAATTCGATGTGTCTGAATATGCGGGCTTATATTACAAATCCAATAAAACAGATACTGAAAAGAAAAAAGTAACGGAACTTGAGGCAAAGTATCGCAAAGATATTGTCGCCTATATGAAAAAGCATAGCAATTATAAGAAGCTTTTTGGAAAAGAAATAATCACAGAGGTGCTTCCTGAGTTTCTCACAAATGAGGATGAAGTTAAGACAACCGCTAGTTTCGATAAATTTGCAACATATTTTTACGGCTTTCATGATAATCGTAAAAACATGTATACAGATGAAGAGAAATCTACAGGTATAGCTTACAGATGTATAAATGAGAACC
>JAZQEQ010000025.1:0-2778 GCA_045539055.1 Oscillospiraceae bacterium
TTTCCTCGGGGATTTTTATTAGATATTGTAAAGCAGCTCGTCATAAGTGGGATAAGGCCATGCGTCCTCGCCTACGATAGCCTCAAGCTCGTCAACGACTGTGCGAAGCTCCTGCATTACGCTGAACACATCATTGTGGTACGCCACAGCCTTTGCGTAAGCGTCCTCAACTGCGTGTGCCTCGTCGACCTTAGCCTTGAGCTCGTCAATGAGCGAGCTGAGCGATATAGTGAGCGTGTTGAGCTTCTCTGCGAGTGCTTTCTCCACAGTCGGCTCAATACCGATAGCCTTCTTGCTTGCCGCGATACCACAGATATCGCCTGTGAACTTCATCACCGCAGGGAGAATTTCTGTTCTCGCCATGTCAGCCGCAGTCAGCGCCTCGATATTTATCGCCTTGGAGTAGTTTTCAAGGTTTATCTCGGCTCTCGCGTGAAGCTCTATTTCGGTGTAAACGCCGAACTTTCCGAACAGCTTTATGCTCTTGGGCGAGGTCAGCGCAGGGATTGCGTCAATAGTAGACTTGAAGTTCGGAAGTCCCCTGCTCTCAGCCTCGGCATACCATTCCTCGCCGTAGCCGTTGCCGTTGAAGATAACACGCTTGTGCTCACGGATGGTGCGCACGATAAGCTCATTCAGAGCGGAATTGAAATCCTCTGCGCCCTCGAGCTCATCAGCAAATTCCTTGAGCGAGTTTGCAACGATGGTGTTGAGTACGGTGTTTGGACCTGCAATATTGAGCGACGAGCCGCACATTCTGAACTCGAACTTGTTTCCTGTGAAAGCAAAGGGCGAGGTACGGTTGCGGTCGGTGGCGTCCTTGGGGAAGCTTGGAAGCGAGGATACACCCACATTGAACATGGTGTCGTTCTTTGTTATATAGTCCTTGCCGTCCACAAGATGCTCCACCAATGCCTCCAGATCCTCACCGAGGAAGATGGAGATTATCGCGGGAGGCGCCTCGTTTGCGCCAAGACGGTGATCGTTGCTTGCAGTAGCTACCGACATACGAAGCAGCTCGGGATACTCGTCAACAGCCTTGATGATAGCCGCGAGGAATGTCAGGAACTGCGCATTCTCCATCGGAGAGGAGCCGGGGTCAAGCAGGTTCTGTCCGTCATCTGTAGACAGCGACCAGTTGTCGTGCTTACCGCTGCCGTTTATGCCTGCGAAGGGCTTCTCATGCAGCAGGCAGACAAGTCCATGCTCCAGAGCCACCTTCTTCATGATATCCATTGTAAGCTGATTCTGATCGCACGCGAGATTGCACGGTACGAAAAGCGGAGCCATCTCGTGCTGCGCGGGAGCTACCTCGTTGTGCTTTGTCTTGGATGCGATACCGAGTCGCCACAGATGCTCGTCAAGATCTTTCATGTAGCTTGCGATGCGGTGCTTGATAGAGCCGTAGTAGTGGTCGTCCATCTCCTGACCCTTAGGTGCAGGCTTTCCGAACAGCGTTCTGCCTGTGAAGATAAGATCCTTGCGCTTATCGTAGGTCTTTTTATCAACAAGGAAGTACTCCTGCTCCGCGCCGACAGTGGGAACTACGCGCTTAGCGGTCGTATTTCCGAAAAGGCGCAGGATACGCAGCGCCTGCTCGGATACGATGTCCATAGAACGCAGCAGAGGTGTCTTCTTGTCAAGAGCCTCGCCGCCGTAGGAATAGAAAGCAGTGGGAATATAAAGCGAGCCGTTCTTTACGAATGCGTAGGATGTGGGATCCCATGCGGTGTAGCCGCGTGCTTCAAAGGTTGCACGAAGTCCGCCCGAAGGGAACGAAGACGCGTCGGACTCGCCCTTGATCAGCTCCTTGCCCGAAAACTCCATTATAACAGTGCCGTCGCCCATGGGCGTGATAAAGCTGTCGTGCTTCTCGGCGGTAATGCCTGTCATAGGCTGGAACCAGTGTGTGAAGTGTGTCGCACCCTTTTCGATAGCCCAGTCGCGGATAGCACTTGCAACAACGTCAGCAATGCTGCTGTCAAGCTGGCTGCCCTCGGCGATGGTGCGCTTGAGCTGGTTATATACATTCTTGGGCAGACGCTGTCGCATTGTGCCCTCGTTGAATACGTCAATACCAAACTGTTCTACAACGTTGAAATGCTCTGCCATAAAATGCCCTCCGAATGTCTTTCGTTCTTTAATAAAAATAGCGCTCCGCAGCGAGCATGATATACGCCTACGAAACGCCATTCTCTCTAATTTAATTATACGCAAATGCACGTTTTTTGTCAACGTAACAATCAACAAACTTTTTTCAGCACAAACCGCGTCAATTGTTGATAGTGACTTACACGATGACCTTGGATAAAAACTCCTTAAGGCGCGGATTCTTGGGATTTGAGAAAAACTCCTCGGGAGGCGCTATCTCAACTATCCTGCCGTCGTCCATGAACATCACGCGGGAAGCGACCTCGCGCGCAAAGCCCATCTCGTGAGTTACAACGACCATCGTCATGCCGTCTTCAGCAAGCTGCTTCATAAGCTCCAGTACCTCGCCGACCATCTCGGGGTCAAGCGCGGATGTAGGCTCGTCAAACAGCATCACCTCAGGGTTCATCGCAAGCGAACGCGCGATCGCGATACGCTGCTTCTGACCGCCCGAGAGCTGGTTGGGATACGCGTCTGCCTTGTCGGAAAGCCCAACCTTGATAAGCAGCTCCGTAGCCTTTGCATCTGCCTCCTCCTGTGTCATTATTCCAAGCTTTACAGGAGCAAGAGTTATATTCTTTCTGATAGTCAGATGGGGGAACAGGTGGAAATGCTGGAACACCATGC
>JAZQEQ010000026.1:0-3131 GCA_045539055.1 Oscillospiraceae bacterium
GTCGCCGATACCCATCTGAAGATGAGTTCCGATAGTGCCGCCTGCGAGGATAGCCGCATTCTGCGGCTCAACAGCCCATATCTCAATATCGGGGTACTGTGCCTTGAGAGTTTCACCTATGCCGCTGAGTGTGCCGCCTGTGCCGATGCCAGAGCAGAAGCCGTGTATCTCCTTGCCCGCCTGCTCGAGTATCTCAAGACCTGTGTGGTGCTTGTGAACGAGGGGGTTAGCCTTGTTCTCAAACTGCTGAGGGATGTAGACGTTGGGGTTCTCCTCTTTCATACGCTGAGCCGTGCGCAGGCACTCCTCGATGCACTCGCCGATATTTCCGTCGTCATGCACCAGCTTTACCTCCGCGCCGTAGTGCTGGACCAGCATTCTGCGCTCACAGCTTACCGAGTCGGGCATGATTATTACGGTCTTGTATCCGCGCACTGCGCCGACAAGAGCAAGACCTATGCCCTGATTGCCGCTCGTAGGCTCTACGATGATGGTGTCCTTGTTGATAAGTCCCTCACGCTCGGCGGTTATTATCATATTATATGCAGTTCTCGTCTTTATAGAGCCGCCGACATTAAGTCCCTCAAACTTTACAAGTATCTCGGCGCTGTCCTCATCGACCATACGGTTGAGGCGTATCAGCGGAGTATGTCCGATAACTTCAAGAATATCATTGCTTATCATGTAGTCGTGTCCTTTCAGGTCGTATATATTAAAGCTTTCGCGCTTTTATTATCAAAAATAAGGGCTTGTGCAGTGTGTCCGATCGCGGTCGCTTTGCTATCATCTCTACATCAGGAACAGGCTCTGATACAGCTTCAATGCAGAAGCCTGCGTTTACAAGAGCGTTCAGGATATCGCAGAAACGGCGATGATAATACACGCGCCCTTTGACGAACCACTCGTCCTCGCGCCTGCCCGGAACCTGGTAATGCGAAAA
The DNA here is from genome assembly GCA_045539055.1 of Oscillospiraceae bacterium. Lineage (GTDB taxonomy): Bacteria > Bacillota > Clostridia > Oscillospirales > Ruminococcaceae > CAG-115. The sequence continues at coordinate 941 of JAZQEQ010000026.1, forward strand.
GCAATAGCCGCTCTTATTTCCCTGTTCATCAAAGATATAGTGCCCCTGTCCGTTCTCAGATGCAGTATAGACAGGGTGCTCCTGAGAAAACAGCAAAATTCCATCCTTGTTCAACAGTCCGACAATATCACGCATCAGCTTATCAAGATCCTCTATGTAATGAAAAGCAAGCGAGCTGTACACGAGATCAAAGCTCTCCGACAGCGAAGAGATTTCGGTCATGCTTAAATTTATGTAGTCGATATTCGGGCGTGAGTTTTCCTGCTCCGCTACCGCAAGCATCTTCTGCGAGATATCTATTCCCACGACGCACGCCGCGCCGTCATCAGAAAAATGTGCACAATTGTGACCATAACCGCAGCCGAGGTCAAGCACAAACTTACCACGAACATCAGGCAAAAGCCGCATCATTTCGGGCTGTTCCATCAGCACATTGCAGTTTGTATCGCTGTCACGGAGCTGAGAATACCCATCGAACACCTCGTCGATATCAAAAAAATTCTGCTCCATACGACCTCCGCGATACTACATTTTAGTCACATATCCGTTTTATGTTACTGTTTAGCGTACTTATTTATTATAATACCCTGTCACGCTTCTGTCAAGTGGGCGAACATAAAGCTGTAAAAAAATCTGCTATTTTTTAAAAAAACGCTTGACAAACCTTTTTCTCTGTGATATAATATATGAGTGCTTGAGAGAGCACTATGCGCCAGTAGCTCAGCTGGATAGAGTACTTGGCTACGAACCAAGGGGTCAGGGGTTCGAATCCCTTCTGGCGTGCCAGAGCAACAAAAACCGTTCCTTTACGGAACGGTTTTTTTATGCCTTGCAATTTTCCGTTCGCTGTCGGAGCGACAGCGATTTCGCTGCGCGAAACCCGTAAAATCGCCGTGTATTTTTATTCGCGCTTTCCCTTATGGCATTTCATTTTTGCTTCGCAAAAACCGCTCACATTCGAAGCAACAAAAACCGTTCCGTAAAAGAGCGTTTTCTGTGACTATCCCCCACATTTGCGATATGATACAATATAGCGACATCGTTATTCTGATGCCGCTTTTTGTGTTTTTAAGCAAAAATGTGTATCAAATAAATTTCAGATCTTTATCTAAAAATGTCAGATTTTCCTCCTTAAAGATGTTATAATATACACAGAGCATAAAATGCCGCTGTGAAAAACAGAGAGAGGTGGTTATATGGTCGTTGTTTCAAAAGAGATGATCGGAGAGCTGTTTGACAACTATGCTGACATGGTATATCGCATAGCGCTGAACATAGTCCGAAACCGCGAGGATGCTCAGGACATCGTGATGGACGTGTTCATGGCGCTGATGAAGCAGAGCTCATTCAACGACGAGGGGCATATAAAAGCGTGGCTTATCCGCACGGCGGAAAACAAAGCCATTAACGTTGTGAGATCAGCAAGAGTTCAGCGTACACAGCCGCTTGACGAGCTGCTTGAAAACACACTGTCCGCGCCGCTGAACGTGCAAGAGCACGAGGTGCTGGATATGGTTATGCGGCTGCCCGACAAGCTGAAAACAACAGTGTATATGTATTACTACGAGGATATGTCGGCGGACGAGATAGGAAAAGTGCTTGGTATAAGCGTGAATACAGTCTACAAGCGGCTTGAGCGCGGACGAAACGTACTTAAGATGAATATGGAGGGAGAAGCGATATGAATAAACACGAACTAAGATCAGCATACAACAAAATTGCGCTCTCCGATGAATTCAAGGCTTCGGCAAAGGAGAAGCTTCTGGCGTGCTACGACGATAATTCAGTAACCGATGAGAGCGTGCAGGAATTACATACAGCGAAGGAAATAAAGCTCTCGCCGCAGCCCAAAAAGCCGTGGAAGATCGCTGTGGGAGCCTGTGCGACAGCAGCGGCAGTAGGCCTCGGCGTGTGGGGTGTGAGCGCATTCATCGGAAGAGATGTGCCGATATCCGATACATCGGGTGCAAACACACAGGTAAGCGATACCACATCTGCTTCAACGGCTCCGCTTCCTGTAATAAACGACACCGACGTCATCGAAGACGTAAATGCCGACACAGAAAGAGCAGAGCGCATAAAGCGGTACGATACCGAAAATCCCGTGGTCGTATTCAAGGACTCGCTCAGGAACGGTGAAAGCGAGTATGATTTCTCGGCTTATATCTATCTGATGATGTCAGAGACCGAG
>JAZQEQ010000027.1:0-3899 GCA_045539055.1 Oscillospiraceae bacterium
CGTTGTTGCGACCACTACAACTGTCGCTGTAACAACTGTACCTGATGAGCCTGTTGAGGTGCTTGCTGACGGTATGAGGAACATGACCACCATGCAGATAGTGGAGGATATGGGAATCGGCATAAACCTCGGCAATACATACGAGGCCTGCGGTGACTGGATAGCGCAGTGGGGCGATGGAACTCCCGAGAGCTACGAAACGGCATGGGGCAGCCCCATCATCACAAAGCGGATCATAAAGGGCTATAAGGACGCGGGTTTTGACTCGCTGCGTATTCCTGTTGCGTGGTCTAATCTCATGGAGGCAGACTATACCATAAGCGGCGCATATATGGAGGCTGTCAGAGAGGTAGTTGACTGGGCTCTGGAATGCGATCTGTATGTTATAATCAACCTGCATTATGACAGCGGCTGGATAAAGGAGCTTCCTGCAAACAAAACAGAATGTATGAAGAAATACATCCGCATCTGGGAGCAGGTGAGCGAGGAGTTCAAGGACTACGGAGACCATCTGATATTTGAAGCGCAGAACGAGGAGTTCGGCTGGAGCAGTATCTGGAATGAGTGGGTAAGCGACGAGGGAAAGCCTGAAAGCTATGCTCTGGTGAATGAGATGAATCAGTGCTTTGTTGATGTTATACGCGCGTCGGGCGGAAACAACGCAGAGCGTCACCTGCTTATTTCGGGCTACAACACTGATATTATCAAGACTTGTGATCCGCTGTTCGAAATGCCCTATGACCCTGTGGGACGCTGTGCGATCTCGGTACATTATTATACTCCTGTAGTTTTCGCATTGCTTGAAGAGGATGCCGATTGGGGCAAGTGCCGCTCGGACTGGGGAACAGCGGCGGACTTTGCGGAGCTTGAAAAGTACATGGATATGATGAAGACTAATTTTGTGGATAAGGGAATTCCCGTTATCATCGGCGAATACGGCTGCCCGACAAAAAACAAGGATATGGAGAGCGTAAGGCTGTTCGTGGCATCTGTATGCGAGGCTGCTGTTGACCATGATATGTGTCCGATGCTCTGGAGCGTTACGGATCATTTCTATGACAGAAATACTTGCAAAATGAAGGATGCAAAGCTTCATGAGATGCTTCTTGAAGCGGCAAAATAAAAGTTTTTATTTAGAATACAATTTTTTTCGATTTTTTGATGCTAACCCCTTGAAAACGTTTTCAAAATATGTTATATTAGTATCAATAGGGTGTCGCAGGAGCATTTGCGGTGCCGTAACTTTAAAAATGTATACCAGAAAGGGAATTTCAGATGGAACATAAGATCTACTCACTTGAAATGGGTCCCGCAAAGTGCGCGGTAGACCTCGGCGACGGAAGCGAGCGCGGCGAGTATGTAAATCAGGATTATATCCTGCATAAGATGGGCAGACCCCATCGTGGCATCAGCCTGATGTACTGCTACTATCCTCTCGACAAGACATGGCCTGTAAGAGCGCGTGACGCTTTCGCAGATCAGGAGGTGTCCTTCCAGTGGGACTATCCCTATGACGATTATTTCACCTACAAGGGCGGTATCGGCGGTACAACTGATGACGAGCCGTTCACCTGCATGAAGGACGTGCGCCGTCACGGTCAGGATGTTATCCTCACCCTCACCGTTGACCCCAACCTCACTGACGACTATCTCATAAAGATCGCTCAGGAGCTTCGTACTTACGGCAGAATGCAGCTGCGTATCAACCACGAGGCAACAGGCAACTGGTTCAGCTTCAACAAGCGCGCTTCCTATCAGGAGGTTGCTGACTTCTATGTGCGCTTCCATGATATCATTGCAAAGGAAGCTCCCAACGTAAAGACCATTCTTTGCATCGGCGGCGTTGAGCACCCCGAAAAGGGCGGCGAGATCGAGATGGAGAAGGAGTTCGCCGAGGCTGTTCGTGCAACAGATATCTGGTCCGTTGACAAGTATATGGCTCTGCACTGGGGCTGGCCCTATGATGTTGCAGAGGTAGGCGGCACCTCCTTCAGCAGAAGCAGAGTATCTGACACCTACAACCTTACGAAGCTGTCCGAGAAGCGTTACAGAGAGCTTTGCGGCGGCGTAAAGAAGCCCATGGTAATGTCCGAGTTCAATGCTGACGGCGACGTTACAGGTCCTTACGATCAGGCTGACATGATCAAGGAGTTCTGCGACCTGCTCAAGAACGACACCGATCAGGGTTGGTTCAACGGCTTTACATTCTATCAGTTCCGTGACCGCGGCAGACTTGGTCTTGAAATAGAGGATCCCAACAACCCCGATGTAGGTATCGAGCAGCCTGCTCTGAAGACCTACAAGGAGATAATCCACGACGAGTATTTCTATCCCGCAATGAAGCAGGGTGAGGAGATCGCACTTCCTGCAAAGCTGCGCTGGGGCGGCTCCGAGGACAGCACAGGTCTTGCTATCCCGCTGCACTTTGAGAAGAATCCCACCTTCTGCGAGCTTACATTTGACGAGCCGCTGAACCTTATGATGGAGCTTAACGGCAAGTGGTTCTACAAGTCACCCGAGGCTAAGACCATCGACCTTATGTCCGCCTTCTACGAGAAGCCCCTCGACGGCGAGGCTGATCTCACACTGAAGATCTTTGCGCCTCCCGCAAGCGGCGAGAACGACCCCTCTCAGGGCGAGGACTGGCAGACAAACTACTACACCACCATCAACAAGCTGCCCGATATCCGCATAAGATTTGCGCCTATCATCGGCAAGCTTTGATATCAGCTTAAAAACTCAGTCCCGTCGTGAAAGCGGCGGGCTGAACAATGTTTAAAAAGTTTTTTTAAATTTTTTGCAACCTTTCCGTGCTGTACGCTGTGTTATCTGCGGTGAGCGAAAAACGCAGACACGCTGTGACTTGCACGGATACGCTTACCGAGGTGACAAGATGAGCTATAAGACAGATTTCGACGCGCTGCTTAAGGGGCTTTCCGCAAAGGCTATCGACCCCGATAAGCTCGTGACTGACGATCCTACGCCGAATACACAGAGATTGTTCGATTTTCTTAAGAGCTGCTACGGCAAAAAGCACATAAGCGGTCAGCAGTATCTTTTTGAAAGCGAGCTGGAGGACCTCGTGTATTACAAGTACACCGGCAAGATACCCGCTATAAGGGGATATGATTTTATGGGTATCAGCGGACTTGGCGGAGGCTACGACCAGATAGAGCGTGCGCTTGACTGGGCAAGGAATACTGGCGGCATACTTACGATGTGCTGGCACTGGTACGCGCCCGATGATATGAACGATATCAAAAAGCTTGCGGCGTTCTACTACAAGACCACCAACTATGACAGAAAGACAGGCTTTGATATGTTAAAGGCTGTCGAGGAGGGAACTCCCGAGTATGATTTTGTTGTACGGGAGATAGATCTGGTGGCTGAGCAGCTGAAGCGTTTCGAGGCTGAGGACATTCCCGTTATCTGGCGTCCTCTGCATGAAGCGAACGGCAGCTGGTTCTGGTGGGGCAACCGCGGCACTGAGGAAAGCGTCGAGGCTTACAAAAAGCTGTGGTACATGATATTCGACAGGATGATGAACTACCACAAGCTCAAAAATCTTATCTGGGTATGGAACGGACAGAGCAGGGAAATGGCGGTAAACGCGAATACATTTGACCTTGCGGGAGAAGATATCTACACAGACCCGCCCTGTCACGACTCTCAGGCTGCAAAGTTCCGCGAGGTGAGCAGCTACACTCACGGCAAGATGATCACGCTGTCGGAGTGCGGCGCTATCCCTCACCTTGATGCGATGAAGCAGGATGGCGCAATGTGGCTCTGGTGGCTGCCGTGGTGGGGACAGTTCGTTCACGAGAACGGCGAGGACAGACGCCCGTTGATCGACGAGGACGGCTTCCCGCGTCCTAATCCAAAGTACATGGACGAGGAGT
>JAZQEQ010000028.1:0-9330 GCA_045539055.1 Oscillospiraceae bacterium
TGTCCTCCGAAAAAACAGTGTATCGCATTGTCTTGAACTTGCTGTCGCGGAATGTTATCGGCTTTCCGTCAAAGGATATGCTGTCAGCGTTATAGCTGTCAAGTAGCCCCGAAAGTATCTTTATCAGCGTTGTTTTTCCTGCGCCGTTAAGTCCGATAAGACCGACGATCTCGTTTTTCTGAAGCTCAAAGGAAAGCTCCGACAGAATGTTGTTTCCTTTTTTGTACCAGCCGTTAAGGCTATTTATCTGTAAGATGTTTTCGCTCATTACTTATTGCCCTTTTCCTTTTTTCTCATGCTGTATGCAGAGCCTAAGTAGATCGCGCCGACTATCATTCCCACTGCCGCCATTGTGTGGTTTGCAGTAAAAAAGCAATAGCCGCCAACGATGATCCAGATGATTCCTATAATAATTCTTGTGTAGATGTGTCTCATAACATTTCCTCCGTTTGTGTGTTTCTGTTGTGATTACATGATAACATAAAAATAAGCCGTCTGCGGAAATGTCCGCAAACGGCAGTTTTTTGTCCGTGAATTGTTAATCCTTATCAAACGACATAGTAGCGACCGCTGTGAAAACACCGTTTTCTGCGGTAGTTTGTACAGTTCCGCTGTATTTTTCGGCGGCAGTTCTTGCGCTTTCAATACCCCAGCCGTGAAGCCCCTTTTCGGTCTTTGTGGTCTTTAGCTTTCCGTCAGTCGCTCTCAGCTCACCGCTGAAGGTATTAGTCACTTTTATGACGAGCATACAGTTTATCCTGCGGATAGTGAGCTTTATACTGCGGCTTTCAGAGGTGCTGTCCTTTCTTACAGCGTCAAAGGCATTATCCAGAAGATTTCCCAGCACCGCGCACAGGTCGGCTCCACCTATATTCGTACCCTTAGGAAATTCGATCTGCGTTTCAAAAGCGATACCCTCATTTGCCGCTGAGGCTATCCTGCTGTTTATAAGATAATCGGCTGTTTCATCGCCCGTCCACACGGCAGTGGCCATGCCGCTTACAGGCTTCTGCAGGTCATCAAGATATTCGATTGCCTTGTCGTATTTTTCGGCGGTCAGCAGACTGCGCACAGCGCCTATATGGTTGTGCATATCATGAAAGGTCTTTGCATTTTCGGAATATGCTTTGTTCAGGACATTGTAATCGCGTTCAAGCAGCTCAGCTTGTTTTTCTTTAAGCTCGGCAAGCTCTTTTTCGGTTTCATACTGTTTGCTAAGCCTGTGTACCATTATTCCCGCAAGAAGAATGACCGAGAGGATGAGATATGTAAAGGTCATATCGTCCGAAGCTGTATTATCCGAAAAAAACACTACTCCGAACATTCCCAATACCGCCGCAAAGGAAGCAGCTCGGATAGTAATTTCCCTGCCCTTGTACATCAGCACAGCGACAATTACAAGCACGATATTTACTATCCACAAAGGAAGCTGTCCCCACAGTACAGTTCTGACCGAAAACTCACTTATGCTGAAAACAGATGCAAGTGCTTTTCCGAAAATAAAACTCCACAGAGATATTCCTATCTGGTACATGATGCAGAAGAACAGAGCTTTTCTTCTGTCCGTATCGCGGTAAAATTCAAGGCACGGCAGGACTGCAACTACCTCGCACAGAGGGATATACAGAAGCGGCATATCCGTAAAAAGCAAAACGGCACAGGATAACGCCGCACCTGCCACAGATATCAGCAGGGCTTTGATATTCGGCTTTTCTTTCGTAATAAAGAACAGGCACAGAATTATACGAACAAGGGAAGCGAGAAATTCTGAAGCTATCGTCATATCACATTCCCCCAGTAATTGTTTATCTGCTCCTTTACTGCCTGAAGATGAGAGCGGCTTATAGGAAGCACTGTTCCGTTTTTCAGTACAGCGGTGCTGTTCTTTATCTGCATGATGTGGATAAGATTTACGATATATCCTCTGTCGATGAATATGAATTCTTCCGAATCAAGCTCGTCAAAAACTGCCTGCAGGCTCTTGCGGACTTTTGATACTCCGTCGGCTGTGTTGATGGCGGCATTTTTGCCGTCACGCTCGATATACAGGATATCCCTGAACGGTATTTTTTCAAATCTGCCTTTTACCTGTATCGTATAGCTTTTATCAGCTTCAAGATTTATAAGCGAAACGGCGTCCTTTATTGCAGCAGGCAAGCGTTTTGCAATGTCGGATTTCGGCACATATCTGAAGATAGACAGCTCGAATGCGTCTATGGCGTATTCGATATGCGAAGTAATGAAAATAATGCGTATATCGGGCAGAAATTGCTTTATCTTTTCTGCAAGCTCCATGCCAGAAAGCTCAGGCATTTCGATATCTGACAACAGCAGATCATAATGAAAACCGTCCTCCGTTATATCATAAAGCAGATTGCGGCTGTCTGTATATACGGCTATTTCAGCACTGACGCAGATCTCTGCCAGCGTTTTTTCCAGCACAGCTTTGTTTTCTTCTGCCAGTTGCTTTTCATCATCGCACACAGCGATACGAAGCATAGTATCTCCCCTTTCTGTTGTCATGTACTTTTAAAGTATAGCATTTTACGAGGAGTCAGTCAAGCGTAAAGTCAAAATATGATCAAGGCTGTCAAAAAACCAAAATAGCAGACGCCCTTGATGGAAAGATAGACCTTATCGTTACAAAGTCTGTCAGCCGTTTTGCGAGAAACACTGTGGACAGTCTTACTACTGTCCGCAAGCTGAAAGAACGAGGTGTTGAGGTTTATTTCCAAAAGGAAAACATCTACACTCTCGACAGCAAGGGCGAACTGCTGATTACAATAATGTCCTCACTTGCACAGGAAGAGAGCCGTTCAATCTCCGAGAATATACCATATTGCCCTAAAAGGCGGCATCCTTGCCGCCTTTTGGGGCAATTGCGCAGACATCGTGTCTGCGCCTTGGGACAACGAAAGCGTTTTGCAGATGGCAAGGTGAGTATTCCCTACGGACAGTTCCTTGGTTACTGCAAGGGTGCAGACGGTTTGCCCGAGATAGTTCCCGAGGAGGCTGAAGTAGTTCGGGATATCTACCGTATGTTCATTGAGGGAATGTCCACCAATGCAATAGCCAAGCGACTTACAGACAACGGAGTTCCCACTCCGTCGGGCAAGAGCAAATGGCAGCGACAGACCATTGACAGTATACTCGCAAACGAGAAATACAAAGGCTCGGCTCTGCTGCAAAAGAAATTCACGATAGATTTTCTGCAGAAGAAGATGAAACCCAACGAGGGTGAAGTTCCGCAGTATTATGTTGAGCATAGTCACCCGCCAATAATTCCTCCCGATGAATGGGAGCGAGTGCAGTTGGAGATTGCAAGACGCAGGAATTCCGAGAAACGCACCAACTGCGGCAGCCCTTTTTCGGCAAAACTTGTCTGCGGCGATTGCGGGGAGTTTTATGGCTCGAAGGTATGGCACTCCAACAGCAAGTACCGCAGAACTATCTGGCAGTGCAATGGTAAGTTTAAGGGTGAGTGTACGCATTATGCTTACGCAAAACGCTGCAGAACCCCGCACCTTTACGAAGATGATATTAAAGAGCGCTTTATATCTGCTTTAAGCGAACTCCTAGCTGATAGAGAAAGCTTACTCGACAACGGCAGACTTATTCTGAACGAGCTGACCGATTGCTCCGAGATAGATACAGAGCTTAATGACATATCCGTTGAGCTTGACCTGCTTTCCAGTTTGATACGAAACTGCATAGCAGAGAACGCCGTGACAGCAATAGAGCAGAGCGACTACACCGAGCGTTACAATAAGCTCACCGAAAAGCACGAGGAACTGCAAAACCGATATGCAGAACTCCGCAGACAGCGAGAGGAAAGGCTATGCAAGGCCGATGTCGACGGGGAAATGAGATTCAGGTTTAAGAATGGAATGGAGATATAGTGCCAAGGCACGGGGAGGTGAATTTATGAATAGCATACTTGAAGAACTGTGGTACGGCAATGTTTGTCCGAATACCGAATGTCGTGAAACAACGAAAGAGGCAAAGAAGCTGATGGGTTATATTTCTGACCACTATGATTCTCTGCAATCGACACTCACAAGCGAGCAAAAAGAGATACTTGAAAAATTCACAGATTGCCACGCCGAGCTTACGGACATAAACGAGCGTGAGATATTTGTGTATGCGTTCAAGCTCGGAGCGAGGATTGCAATCGAAATGTTGAGTCTGGATATCTGACAAGCAGAAAAGAGGTGCAGTAATGCGCCTCTTTTGCTTTCTGTAAAATATCAATACCTCGATTTACTTCGCAAATTGCAGTATTTTCTTACCTGCTCCGTACACAGTGCATTTTGTTACGCAAAACCGAAAATACCGTGATTGAATTGTATCAATCACGGTATCAGTATTGGCGTCAATCTTACAGCTTATTTTTATTATATCTCATTATCAGTGGTTTGCCGAAGTGGTTCAATTAATTATATTATCTGCCCGAGTTCAATGACAGTCTGCGTATCGTCCTTTGAGACGACCAGCTTTTTCTGTGGCGAGTTCATAAACTCCAGCACCGCCTGCACCTCGTCATTCAGCCGCTGATAGCGCAGTATCAGCTCGTCCTCGCCTGAGGTTATCTGTTGGATGGTGTATTTCATAGCTATGAATTCCTTTGTTTCTTAAGATGCTTTCATTATAGCAAGCGAAGCGGAAAATTGCAATGGCCCACTGCGTATGTAGCACTTTTTGCTGTACAAAAAGCACTAAAGGCGAGCCGTATTCAATGCGCCCCGCCTTTATTACTGCTTATACAGAACCGCTATACAGCTATCACCCTAGCGTTTTCCGTATCTTCTCGCAGCATTCTGCCGTGTGCTTCAGCAGGAACTCGCCGTGACCCAGTCCCTCCATTATCGTTTCCTCGTAGTTTTTGAGACAACTTTTGCGGCAAGACAGCCTCAATCCTCATACAGATCTCCGCTGTTTTCCTTGTTCAGCGTTCCGTCCATCTCGATCATCAGGAACTTTGTAAGCGTTGTCACAACGGGGCGGTGCAAAGTTCCCTTGGGAACTATAACAAACTCGCCGCTTTTTACAGGTATAAGCCCCTCCTCTGTTTCGAGCTTAAACTCGCCCTCAATTACATAGAAAAGCTCGTCGGAATTTTCGTGAACGTGAAAATCAAGAGTTCTGTTCTCCACATTCACCACGCTCAGCACATTTCCGTTAAGGCGACCTATCTTTTCGTAAACATAAAGCTTTTCAACTGCGTTGACCTCGTCAAGTAGATTTATCGCTTTCATAACGCTCACATCTCCTTATACATAAACATAATAACCTCATTATCCATAAATCCGTTCTTGCGGTAGAAATTCGGTGCAGGCGCATACTTATTCGTGCAGAGGGTAAGTCCTGCAAGCTTATGCTCCTTTACATATTCCTCCGCCGCATCTATCAGCATACTGCCACAGCCGCCTCTCTGCTTTTCGGGAGAGATAAACATCTCGTCGATGTAAAGCTCGCTGTTGTTCCACCAGATCTTCTCGTGAGCAAACATTGCGCCGATGATCTCCCCATTTTTTTCGAGGACAAAGCCCACGAATTTCTTTGCATCAAAATAATCTTCAAGGTACGCAACGCCTGTTTCCATTGTCCAGCGGCACTGCCACATCTCGTTATTGTAAACCGCACAGAGGATCTCTGCACAGGTGGGTATATCGTTTTTCTGCAGCGTTCTTATCATAACGATTCTTCCTTTCCTGTTCTCATATACTGCGATCTCAGCGTTTTACCGCTTTAAGCTCGATATATCCACGCTCACCGATAGGCTCAAGCTGAATCCTCGGCTCGTCATTGTTCCATTTAAATCCGATCACCGACGGCTCGTATTTTTCCATAGACTGCTGAACAGCCATTATAGCCTCGCAGTAATCCTCTTCCTCAAAGGGCTCGCCCTGAAACATCAGATAGTCGCATTCGGGTAGGTCGAGCACGTCAAATCCGTCTGGAATAGTACCGTCATAATCGGCAGGAACTTCCACGCCCTGAACATAGACCGAGGTATCGGGCTTTCTGTACTTATCCGTAAGCCACAGGCACACAGGCTCGCCGCACAGTGAGTCCATGCTCATAAGCATACCCCACACGTCACAGCCGACCTCCTCGCAGTATGCGAAGTAGTCCTCTGCCTTTCTTCCACGCTTGATGATGACCTTTCGTGCAGGCTTGTGTATCTGCTGAACAAATACGTTTCTTACATTTTCCATAGTCGATTCTTCCTTTCGCAGTTCTCTGAATTTTACACCGTAGGGGACGAACAGCGTTATCGGAACAGGATTTTTGGCGTACTCCTTAGGGTTACAGCCGAACTCTCGCAGAAACGCTCTCTGATACCCGTCAACGCTTCCAAAGCCCATCTCAAATGCAACATCCGCAATTTTGCAGACTTCGTTTTTTAGCTTCATGGCTGATTTTGAAAGCCGTAATCTTCGGATATAATCGGCAGGAGTGAGTCCTGTCTGCGCTTTGAAGATACGATAGGAATACCAGGGCGAAAACAGCGCTGTTCTTGACAATTCCGCCATGGTTATTTCCTCGTCGATATGCGCTTCTATGTAGTCCTGCATTCGCTGTACTGCCAGTATCTGTTCATTCATCTTATCGCCTCCCTGTGGTTATATTCTACCGCAAAGGAAGAATTTTTTCTCGACTATTTTTGCTGTCATGATCCTACACGTTCATCAATTCTTCGTGCAAACGAGTAAGTATACGGCTCGAAATATTTTCCCCAGAAATTAAGGGCAGTAGGATTAAGAGTTTCGCAGTCCACACCAAGGTGCGTTACACCCTCGGCTTTCAGCGTGTCAATGATAAAGGCAAGCAAGCCTTGTGCTGCACCACTGCCACGATAATTCTCGTCGAAATATGCACCGCAGATGTTTTTCATTGTATCGTGTTCGGTGATGAAATTTTCAGCTTCGTCCTCCAATGAAATGAAACCAATTATTTCTCCATCTGATTCTGCTGCAAATACACGCATACCTTCCTTTTGAAACCATTGCTCATATCTCTCCATATCTGTAGAACAGAAGATAGGCGCCCTTTCCAGGTGTTTTACAAGTCCGCTTCTCAGCTTTCTTATTCTTTCAAATTCATTTGATGGCAATTCAACAAAATGAATGTTGTCTGAACTATGAGGAAGAGTAAGGCTTGAAATTTCTCTCACAGCGTCCGAACACCGTATTCCGAAGCCGTTCAGAACAAAGGATTTCGCTGTTTCCTCATCGTGAGCATATCTGCTCAAAGCACAGCTGAAAACACCCTGTTTCGCAAATTCCTCTGCAACGCTTGCAAAAAGCATTGAAGCAAGTCTGCCACGGTTTTTATAATCGTATGAAAAGGCACTGCCGCCAAGAGGCGAAAACACACCCTTTACATCTCCAAAAAAGCCGTCCCAGGGACCTGCAAAAATCAGATATCCCACAAGTTTTCCCTCGTTCATCGCTGCTTTCCCGAATGGCTGACTGCTTAACCAATGCAGAATACCCGTCAGATGTTTGCTGAAATCCTCGCGAGGTAAATCGGGGCAATATTTCCTTTCGTTTTCAAGCTCTGCAAGCGCCAGACTGGCAGCCTCGTCAATATGTTTTTCAGTGAATTTATCAAATATGATGTTCATTTTCTGTACCCCGCTTTCATTCTCTTTGCCTTGAAATTCTCATCATAAAGCCTTTGGTACAGTCGCCAGCGTTTTTCGCTGAGTTCGCCTGTTTCAAGAGCCTTTTTCACTGCACAGTTCGGTTCGGTGTCGTGTCGACAGTTGCCGAAACGGCACTGTGAAAACAGCTCGGTTATATCGGAAAATGTATCATCGATACCATCGTCAATTCCACATACGCCGATTTCTCTCATTCCGGGAGTGTCGATGATAGTAACACCGTTATCAAGCACGAAAAGATGTCTGTATGTGGTCGTATGTCTGCCTTTTCCGTCGTCCTCTCTGATACCGCTGGTTTTCATAACCTCTCTGCCTGCGACAGCATTCAGCATTGTGGATTTACCAACGCCCGATGAACCGATGAGAGCAATAGTTATACCGCTTTTGAAATACTTTTGTAGCTCCGACATACCCTTGCCTGTAACAGAGCTTACAGCAATTACATCGGTCTTGTCAGAAACGCTTTTTACTTCTGCGATGTATTTTTCCACATCGTCACACAAATCTGCTTTGCTGAGAATCACCACAGGAATGCCGCCGCCCTGAACTGTTACCGCAATATAACGAGCAATTCTCCCTGCGTTGTAATTCTGATTAAGAGAGGTTACAATAAACACATAGTCAAAATTTGCAGCCATAGGCTGTTCAACCAGTGTTTTTACATATCCGTCTGCGTGACCGCTTCGGTCGGGACGAGAAAGATATGTTTTTCTTTCGAGTATTTTCTCTATGAGTGAATCTCCATAGGGGTTGAAAATCACCTCTACATAATCTCCCACAACAGGAAAATCGCCGCTGTTGTAGAGATTGCCTTTCAGTTTAGCTCCGATCTCACCCATTTCGCCGATCAAGGTATAGCGTTCACGCTGTACCTCTGATACTCGCATAATGTTTTTTTCGTTAGTAATCATTGTAATAACCATTCCTTTCCAATTAAAGCCTGTTTTCTTTGAGCATAACCCCGGCAATACCCGATAAACAAAGCTGCGGCAGAGAAAAGAAAGGACAGCCCAAATCTGATTTTGGGCGCAAAAAAGCCGCAGCAAAATCCGCTGCGGGATAATCATTTTCACACAAAAATGGTTATTTCAATACTGCCGAGGTAATTCTGCTCTTACTGTTTTCATTTTTCATCATTGTGTAGGTCATCTTAATTACCTCGCTTTCTTAAAATTTTCGATCATAAAACAGGTGTTTTACAACCTTATTCAGTATAGCACTATTATGTGGTTTTGTCAAGGGAAATTATCAATTCTCTTAATAAGCTTTTCGGTTTGCTTTATTATATTTTGCAATCTCCTTGAACTTACGCTGCTTTGCGGCAAGGTAGCCTCAATCCTCATACAGATCGCCGCTGTTTTCTTTGCCCAGCGTTCCGTCCATCTCTATCATCAGGAATTATGACAAATAAGCTTTCTGCAATATATCCTGCTTATATCATTGGACATATCAACACGGCTCTCGATATATGAAAAGCCGTATTTCTCATAAAGTCCGATATGGTCGGTGGCGATATAGATATTCTCACAGCCCTGCTCCTTAGCCTTATCACAGGCGTATTCAACAAGCTGTCCGCTGTATCTGTTGCCACGGTATTCGGGGGCGGTGAAAACGAAGCCTATCCAAGGGAAAAGACTGTCGTCGTCAACGCAGTCCCTGCG
>JAZQEQ010000029.1:0-6583 GCA_045539055.1 Oscillospiraceae bacterium
AAGCGGCTTCGTTCTGGGTGATGGCTGTAGTATCCTCGTTCTGGAGGAATACGAGCACGCGAAGGCAAGAGGCGCTAAGATCTACGCTGAGATCTGCGGCTACGGCTCCACCTGTGACGCGCATCACGAAACGAGCCCCGATCCCGATGGCATCGGCGGCGCAAAGGCTATGCAGTTCGCGTATGAGGAAGCAGGCATGAAGCCTGAGGAGATCAACTACATCAACGCGCACGGCACCTCCACCAACATGAACGACAAGACCGAAACAAAGGCAATCAAGCTTGCTTTCGGCGAGCACGCAAAGAACATCGCAGTAAACTCCACAAAGTCCATGACAGGACATCTGCTGGGTGCTGCAGGCGGTGTTGAGGCGGTAGTTACCGCGCTTTCCATCAAGAACAACAAGGTCCACATGACAAAGGGCTACAAGGTGCCCGATCCCGAGTGCGATCTTGATTATGTTACAGAGGGCGCGCGTGATATGCAGATCACAGGCGCTCTGAGCAACTCCCTCGGCTTCGGCGGCCACAACGGCTGCATCTGCATGAAGCCCGTAAACGACTGAGAAAGGACTAAGACAGATGAGCATCAAGGAAACAAGAATTGAAGATACTATCGAGTGCGTTGAAACGCTCGTAAAGCTTGTAAAGGACAACGACCTCGCTAAGCTGAAGATCAGCACAGAGGATATCGACATCGTTATCGAGGGCAAGAGAGAGCTTCCTCCTATGGCTCCCATGGCTATGCCGACAATGGCTCCCGTTGCAGCTCCTGCTCCTGCGGCAGCTCCCGCAGCTGCTCCCGAGGTCGTAAGCGGCAACATCATCACATCTCCCATCATCGGCACATTCTACGCTGCTCCCTCGCCCGACAAGGCTCCCTTCGTTAAGGTCGGCGACACAGTAAACGCAGGCGATGTTGTTTGCATCATCGAGAGCATGAAGCTTATGAACGAGCTCAACAGCGACTTCAGCGGCAAGGTTGCAGAGATCTATGTAAACAATGGCGAAGCAGTGGAGTTTGGCCAGAAGCTCATGCGCATAGAATAAAAACACAAATAAGCACGCATCTTCTGCGTCAGCTATACAACGGCAGGCACAAAGCCTAGCCGTTGCACAGCTTCCTTGAATCTGCGCACTTCTTTGTGTTTTTTGAAGGTCACGGATTGTTGCATTTGCTTAACAAAAAGTTTATTTTATTGTGCTATCATATTGCAGAAAGAAAACAGGGATACTGCCCTTGAATGATTAAGGAGATATCATGACATTAAATCTTGAACAGATCAAAGAAGTTATTCCTCACCGCGACCCGTTCCTGCTTATCGACGAGGTAACAGAGCTCGAGCCAGGTGTAAGCGTTACTGCAAAGAAGTACCTGCGTCCCGAGGAGGACTGGTTCAGGGGACATTTCCCCGGTCAGCCCGTACAGCCCGGCGTTCTCATGATCGAGATGCTGGCGCAGGCAGGTGCGGTATGCGCGCTCGTTCTCCCCGAGAACAAGGGCAAGATCGCTTTCTTCGCAGGCATCGACAAGGCTCGTTTCCGCGGCACTGTAAAGCCCGGCGACACACTGGAGCTTCATGTTGACATGATCGGCAAGAAGGGTCCTATCGGCTTTGGCAAGGCTGTTGCGACAGTAAACGGCAAGAAGGTGGTTACGGCAGAGATATCCTTTGCGGTAGCTGATCCCGCTCCCGACGCTTAATTATAATTTGGAGTTGACACAACGAATGTTTAACAAGATACTTATAGCAAACCGCGGCGAGATCGCAATCAGAATAATGCGTGCCTGCCGCGAGCTTGGAATAAAGACAGTAGCAGTATACTCCACCGCTGACAAGTCCGCGCTCCATGCGCAGATAGCTGACGAGGCTGTGTGCATTGGTCCTGCTGCGACAAAGGACAGCTATCTCAACACAAAGGCGCTGCTTGCGGCTTGTGAGATAACCCATGCAGAGGCTATCCACCCCGGCTTCGGTTTTCTGTCTGAGAACGCGGATTTCGCAAGACTCTGCGAAAAATGCGGAATAAAGTTCATCGGTCCTGCGCCTGAGGTAATGGACGCGATGGGCGACAAGGCTAACGCAAAGAAGACCATGGTTTCTGCGGGAGTTCCCGTAGTTCCCGGCTCTGACGGCGTGGTCGAGAATATCGAGGACGCAAAGAAGATCTGTGCCGAGATAGGCTATCCTGTCATGGTGAAGGCTTCGGCTGGCGGCGGCGGACGCGGCATCCGTCTTGTAGAGCGCGAGGAGGATCTCGAGGCTCAGTACACGGCGGCTCAGCAGGAGGCGCTCCAGTTCTTCGGCAATGACGAGGTATACATTGAGAAGTTTATCGTTGATCCGCGTCATGTGGAGATCCAGCTTCTCGCAGACGAGCACGGCAACGTGGTTCACCTCGGAGAGCGCGAGTGCTCGCTCCAGAGAAAGAACCAGAAGGTGCTTGAGGAAAGCCCTAGCCCCATCATGACTCCCGAGCTGCGCGAGCGCATGGGAAGTGCGGCGGTAGCGGCTGCGAAGGTGAGCGGTTATCAGAATGCGGGAACTATCGAGTTCCTTGTTGACAAGGACCGCAACTTCTACTTCATGGAGATGAACACAAGAATACAGGTAGAGCATCCTGTAACAGAGCTCGTTACAGGCATCGACCTTGTAAAGGCGCAGATCAGGATAGCGGCAGGCGAGAAGCTTTGGTTCACACAGGACGATGTAAAGCTCACAGGTCACGCTATCGAGTGCCGTATCAACGCAGAGGATCCGCGTCATAATTTCCGTCCCTGCCCCGGTAAGATAAAGTCCCTGCACGTTCCCGGCGGCTTCGGTGTGCGTATCGACAGCGCCGTGTATGCAGGCTATGAGATAACTCCCTACTATGACAGCATGATCGGCAAGATGCTGGTCACAGCTCCCACAAGAGAGGAAGCCATCATGAAGATGCGCGTTGCTCTGTCGGAGTTTATCATCGAGGGTGTTGATACCAATATCGACTTCCAGCTCTGTCTGTTAAAGGACGAGGATTTTGAGAGCGGAAACTTCGATATCGGCTTCCTTAACAGAAAAAATGTAATGGGGGACTAAGCTGAATGGCACTTGAAGATTTATTTAAAGTGGTCAAAGCGCGCTTCGGCGACGAGCAGCCCCAGACCACCGTTACCGAAACCAAAAACAACGTTGAGATCCCACAGGATCTGCTGTTCAAATGCCCGCGCTGCGGCAACGTTATCTATAACGAGGAATTTCTCCACGCGCTGAAGGTGTGCCCCAAGTGCGGCTATCACTCCCGCCTTACATGGAAGGAGCGTATAGACCTCACCGTTGACAAGGGCAGCTTCAAGCCGCTGGATGATGAGCTTCATTCCCTCAATCCCATCGGCTTCCCGAAGTACGAGGAAAAGGTGGAGAAGCTCTCTCAGCAGGTCGGCATGAACGACGCTATCAAGACAGGCGAGTGCACCATCCGCGGCTACCGCTGCGTGATCGGTGTAATGGACAGCCATTTCATGATGGCGAGCATGGGCAGCGTTGTCGGAGAGAAGATCACACGCGCATTCGAGTACGCTACCGAGAAGGGACTTCCTGTTGTAATGTTCACAGCCTCGGGCGGTGCGCGTATGCAGGAGGGCATCATCTCCCTCATGCAGATGGCTAAGACCAGCGGCGCGGTGAAGCGTCACAGCGACGCAGGCGGTCTTTACATCACAGTCATGACAGACCCCACAACAGGCGGTGTTACAGCGTCCTTTGCAAGCCTTGGCGACGTTATTCTCGCCGAGCCTAAGGTGCTTATCGGCTTTGCGGGCAGACGCGTTATTCAGGACACCATCCGTCAGCGCCTCCCCGACGACTTCCAGTCGGCAGAGTTCCTGCAGGAATGTGGCTTTGTTGATATGATCGTTGAGCGTGGAATGATGCGCAAGAGGGTATCAAATATCCTTAAATTACATGGTTTTCCGAAGGAGGGTACAGGCAGATGAGTAAGCTTACAGCCTGCGAAAGGCTCGAAATAATCCGCCACAAGAACCGTCCCACGGTAAACGACTATATCCCTGCGATGTTTACGCGCTTTATGGAGTTCCACGGCGACCGTCTTTACGGCGACGATGCGGCTATCATCGGCGGTATCGGCTATCTCAGCGAAACTCCCGTAACTGTCATTGCACAGGTAAAGGGCAGAAATCTCGATGAGAACAAGAAGTCCAACTTTTCCATGCCCCATCCCGAGGGCTACAGAAAGGCGCTCAGACTTGCAAAGCAGGCGGAGAAGTTCCACAGACCTGTTATCTGCCTTGTTGACACCCCAGGTGCATTCTGCGGCGTAGAGGCTGAAAAGCGCGGTCAGGGCGAGGCTATCGCAAAGAACCTTGCAGAGTTCATGACGCTGAAAACTCCCGTTATCTCGGTCGTTTTGGGCGAGGGCGGAAGCGGCGGGGCGCTTGCGCTTGCGGTATGCGATGAGCTTGCGATGCTGGAGAACTCGCTGTACTCCGTTATCTCCCCGAGAGGCGCGGCGTCCATCCTATGGAAGGACGGCACAAAGGAGAAGGAGGCGTGCGAGGTGCTGAAGATCACCGCAGAGAACCTCACCGACTTCGGCGTGTGCGACAAGATAATCCCTGAGCCCGACGGCGGCGCTCACAACAACAAGGAGATGACAGCCGACAATATCTACGAATATCTTGTGGATGCGGTGTATCGACTTAAAAATGTTGATATCGACACTTTACTGGAACAGCGTTATCACAAATTTAGAAAAATTGGTATGTTTGCCGAATAAGTTTGTGAAAAATAACGTGCAAATTTTCCCTTTTTGATATTGATTATTTTAGATTTATGCTTTATAATATTACATGAACTGTCACGGCACTATGTGGCAAATAATTTGGAGGTTTTATACCATGGTATTTGAAAAAGTAAAGAAGCTTATTTCCGAGCAGCTCGATGTTGAGGAAGATGTTATCAAGGAAACTTCTTCTATCACAGACGATCTCGGTGCTGATTCTCTCGACGTTGTTGATCTCGTAATGAGCATCGAGGACGAGTTCGATGTAGAGATCCCCGAGGATCAGGTTGAGAACATCAAGACTGTTGGCGATATCGTTAAGTATATCGAGGACAATCAGTAATCCTGCAAAACGCATCCCCCGTGTAAAAAACACGGGGGTGTTTTTGTTTATTATGACATAATTCTCGCCAAAAGTAACAAAACTTATTTCACAATAATAAGCTTTAGTGTGTTGCTTATTGTAAAAACCGCCAAAAAGGTGGTGGATTTTTATAAAAGCTGAGCATAATGGCATTTTTTTGCTTGTGTTTGATGCTGATTTGTGGTAAAATATATACATATGAAATTAAATCGGCACAGCTGCGTCTGAAGGGAGGCGAAAATGTGCTGGAATATATTATCATAGCGGTTTTCGCCGTTGCTTTGGTTGCGGCGATAGTGTGCATACTGTGTATGCACTCGTCAGTTGCAAAGAACGGCATCGACAGCCTTACAGGACTGTATAACCGTGACCGTTTCCTGAAAGAGGGAGAGAAGTTCCTCAGGGACAGCTCTGCGTCAGGAAAGAATGTCGCGCTGGTCATTTTCGACGTGGATGGCTTCGGAAAGATCTCCACGCTGTTCGGAAACAGTGCCGCGGACAATGTGGTAAAGACCTTTGCAGAGTGTGCAGAACTGCTTTCCGATGGACGATATCCATGCGGCAGGACAGATACTGATGATATCGCTCTCCTCATAAACTACAATACAACAGGCGAGATAGATATGTTCATCAGAGCCTTCCGCGAGGAGCTGAATGAAGCATTCACAGATACTGCGCTGCTCCGCCGTGCGGATTTCTTCACGGGTGTAGTGCTGTATGACGGCTGCGATGATGTGTACACCATGTACAGCAAGGCAACCCTCTGCCTGATGTCCAAGGAGGGCAGGGTGACGTTCTTCACGGGCGAGATGGAGCAGAGCCTTGTCGAGGACGAGTTTATGCGCACCGAGATGCTCTCGGCGCTTGATAAGGGCGAGTTTGAGCTGTATTATCAGCCTAAGATAAGCTTCAGGACGGGTGAGATAATGGGTGTTGAGGCGCTTATACGCTGGCACCATCCGACCAAGGGCTTTGTGTCGCCTGCGGAGTTTATTCCGCTTGCAGAGAAAACGGGAATAATCACAAAGATAGACGAGTGGGGACTGCGTACAGCCTGCAGACAGTGCAAGCAGTGGCTGGACGAGGGACTGCCCGCTGTCAAGATGTCAGTAAATATGTCGCAGGCGCAGTTCTATTGCACCGATGTTATTGCAACAGTGAGAGAGGTGCTGGAGGAAACAGGACTTCCGCCTGAGCTTCTTGAGATAGAAGTGACTGAAACCATGGCGATGAAGGATATCGAGCGTACTGTGCGTGTACTCAGAGATATCCGCGGCATGGGAGTCAGCGTTTCGATGGACGACTTCGGCAGCGGTTATTCGTCACTGAGCTCACTCAAGACTATTCCGCTTGACATTCTGAAGATAGACCGCAGTCTTGTGTGCGACCTTGACGAGAACGACGTTTCCAAGCAGATCACAGGCGCGATCGTGGATCT
>JAZQEQ010000030.1:0-2590 GCA_045539055.1 Oscillospiraceae bacterium
GGCGAACAGCATATTTTTCTTAACGGGGAAGATATCACCGGCCTTATCAGAACAGAATCTGTTTCCGCAGCGGCTTCGGACGTTTCGGCAATTCCGGCGGTAAGGGATTTTCTTTTTGATATGCAAAGAGATATTGCCGAAAAAAACGACGTTGTGATGGACGGCAGAGATATCGGCACTGTTGTTCTGCCGGATGCGGAACTTAAAATTTTTCTTACGGCAAAGCCGGAAATCCGTGCACGCCGCAGGGTAAATCAGCTTGCGGAAAAAGGCGTTGACACGGCTTATGTAACGCTTCATGTTGGACTCGGCACATTCCGCCCCGTAAAGGAGGACAACATCCTCGACCACAAGATGCACGTCGAGCACTTTTCCATTCCCGAGGAGACTGCAAAGAAGATCGCAGAGTGCAAGGCGCGCGGAGGCAGGGTCATCGCAGTAGGCACGACCTCCTGCCGCACACTGGAGTCCGCCGCAAACATGAGCGAAAACGGCGAGATAACCGCCTGTGCTGCTGATACGGGAATATTTATCTACCCCGGATATACATTCAAGGCGATAGACGGACTTATCACGAATTTCCACCTGCCCGAATCCACGCTGATAATGCTTGTCAGCGCATTCATGGGCAAGGAGAACACTATGAATGCATACAAAGTTGCTATCGAAAACGAGTACAGATTTTTTAGTTTTGGAGATTCGATGGCTATTCTGTAAGGAGGGTATCATGACATTCCATACATACGGCGAGCTTTCCGCACCTGTTATGGTGCTTATCCACGGCGTTCTCACCCCATGGCAGATATGGGAGGAGCACATCGCACACTACAAGGACAGCTTCCGCGTTATTGCGGTAGAGCTTGATGCTCACGATGAGGATGAGGCATCGGAATTTATCTCCGTGCAGGACGAGGCCAAGAAGATAGAAGACTATCTCATCGAGGGCTATGAAGGCAGGGTATTTGCGGTCTGCGGTCTTTCCATGGGCGGAGTCATCGCGCACGAGATATGGAAAAACGGCAGAGTACACATCGAAAAGCTTGTAATGGACGGCGCTCCGCTGAAAGCGATGCCGAATATCGCGATAAAGTTCATGACAGGCAACTACCTGAAGATAATCGCAAAATCAAAGCAGCGCGACCCTAAGACGCTGGATGCGTTCAAGCGCGATTTTCTGCCCGAAAAGTATCTTGACACGTTCCTGAAGATAGCTGACAACATGAGCGAGAGCTCGGTGAGGAATATCGTTTCCTCCGCCTGCTCGCAGAATTTGCGCACCGATATTAACGCAGACACAAAGGTGTTGTATATCCACGGCACAAAGGGCAACGAGATGGTATCGAAAAAGGTAGGCAAGCTTATCAAAAAGCACTACCCCGATGCTAGTGTGATATGCTTTGACGGCTACAAGCACTGTGAGGCTGCGATATATCAGCCTGAAAAATGGCAGATGTATGTAGACGAATTTCTGATAGGCTGAGGTAAAAATGCTTAATATAATAAGACCAACGCTCACCGAATGCTGCCGCATAATATGCGTCAGCGATATACACACCCACTGGCGCGAGCTTGAAAAGCTGCTCACGCAGTGCGGATACAAAAAGGGCGAGGACTTTCTCTTTATCCTCGGAGATATACTGGAGCGCGGTGAGGATAACATTGCGGCACTGCGCTATGTCATGGAGCTTGCAAAGGCTCCGCGCGTTGCCGTTATCGGCGGCAACAATGATACCTATGTCACGGGTCTTGCCCTGCGCTATGACGACGAGAAATTTTTGCAGCGCCTTTCCGCAAAGCCTAACTGCTGCTTCGGCGAGATGGCGAAAACGCTCGGCATAAGCGATCTTTCGACCGACACCGCCGCAAAGCGCAGAGCTGTATACGAGGCTTACAAGGCGGAGATAGATTTTGTTCACGCTCTCCCCGATGCTATCGAAACAGACGAGCACATCTTCGTCCACGCAGGACTTGAGGGCGAAAACTGGACGGAAATGACTAACTTCCGACATATGCTTATTCCGCGCTTTATCGACAAGGAAAATCCGACCGACAAAACGATAGTCTGCGGACATTTCCCGACTTATGCTATCGGTCGCCAAAACAGCAATCTCCCGATATTCGACAACGAGCGGCGGATAATTGATATTGACGGTGGCGCAGGAGTGAAGCCTGCGGCGCAGATAAACTCGCTGATAATAAACAAAAACGGCTCTCGATATAGCTATGAAACGCAGTTCTTGCCGCTCGGCAAGGCTAAGACCGTCACCGCCGACTGCGAGGGCAAAGATGGCTGGATATACGCGGATTATGAGCAGCACCGCTTCGAGCGCGTGGACGAGCCTGCACCCGAGGGCTTCGGAGTGTTCAGAAACCTCGATACAGGTGAAAATGGCATTGCGCCTTACTGCATGAGCGGCGAATGGGGTGGCATCCTCCACGTCTGGGGCAACCTCAATGCTTTCCCTGGCGTAAAGCGCGGCGAGCCGATTTGGGTGTTTGCCGAATACGGCGAATACTGCTGGTGCATTACGGCAAGCGGCGAGGTCGGAAATGTTCCGAAAAACGTGATAGAATAAACGTAGGGGCACGA
>JAZQEQ010000031.1:0-7437 GCA_045539055.1 Oscillospiraceae bacterium
AGTGTTGCCATAAAGCCGAGCCTGCCGCGGTTTACCCCCAGCAGCGGCACCTCGCACATCGCAGCAAGCTTGCCCCAGTGAAGTATCGTGCCGTCACCGCCGACGGTTATCATGCAAAGCGCACCGCTAAGCTCGCTCACCGCCGCATCGTCAAACAGCGCAGGCTGAAAGCCGCTGTCGGACAGCAGCGCACAGATGCCGTTTGCAAGTGAAGCCGCCGCGTTATCATGCGTATTGTAGGTTATTATGACACGCTTACTCATCATTCCGCCACCTTTTCAATGCACATAAGATACTCGATATTTCCATCGCCGCCGTGTATGGGAGAGTCGGCAATTCCTGCCACCCTGAAGCCGCACTGCTGTGCAAACTCCGTTATATCCTCAACCACCCTGCGGCGCGTTTTTTCGTCCTTTACGATACCCTTTTTGTTTAGCGCGCTGCGTCCTGCCTCAAACTGCGGCTTTATCAGCGCCACCGCTCTGCCGCCGCTTTTCAGCAGCCTGTCGATATGCGGTATCACAGCTTTGAGCGAGATAAACGACACATCAGTGCCGACAAAATCCACTGCCTCAGGAAGCTCTGCCGTACGGATATCGGTCTTCTCCATCGAGATGACGCGGGCGTCCTTGCGAAGCTTTTCGTGGAGCTGGTCTGTGCCAACGTCCACCGCGTACACCTTAGCAGCGCCATTCTGCAGCATACAATCCGTAAAGCCGCCCGTTGACGAGCCTATATCAAGGCACACCATGCCGCTTATATCAAGCGAAAACACTTTCAATGCGCCCTCTAATTTAAGTCCGCCTCTGCCGACATAGCGAAGCTGCTCGCCTGTGACCTCGACACTGTCGCTGTCCGCCACCTCATACGAGGGCTTTTCGCAGGGCTTTCCGTTCACCGAAACGCCGCCGCTCTTTATAAGGCTCTGTGCAGCCGTGCGGCTTTTGCAGAGTCCGTTTTCGGTCAGATACACATCAAGCCGCATCCTGTCACCGCCTTTAATTCCTCAATCTACTTATCATGCTTTCTCTATCAAGCCCGAACATCTTCAGCTGCTCGTCAACTGTTGCCTGCGGCACGAAGCGGTCTGCTCCCACCATCTCATACGCGCCCCTGAAGCCGCGTTTCAACAGCTCTGCACCGAGCTTCTGCGCTATTCCGCCGTTAAGGATACCTTCCTCAAAGAACACTACTCTGTCGTAGGTCGCCGCCATTTCGGCTATCTTATCGTGGAGAGGCGATATCTTTACTATCCTCAGCCAATCCGCACCTGCAGCATCAGCCGCCTCGTCCAGCCATGCAGATATCCTGCCGTAGCTTATTGCAAGGGTCTTACTGCGCTTGCCGCTGTATGCTATATCAGCCGCAGGATGCAGGAATTTTCTGTACTCCGATCCCTTAGGGTAACGCACCACCGCGATGCCCTTTGTGTCGTATATCGCGCGCTTTAAACTGCGGCGAAGCTCCTCAAGGCTTGCAGGGGAGAATATCGTGACATTCGGTATCTGCGAGAGCATCGGAACATCGAATATTCCCTGATGCGTTTCGCCGTCCTCTCCGACAAAGCCTGCTCTGTCAACAGCAAGAACGATGTGCGTATTTTCTATCGCGCAGTCATGTATCACCTGATCGTAGCTGCGCTGCAAAAACGTTGAATACACCGCGAAAACAGGCAGCATTCCCTCTGTCGCAAGACCTGCCGCAAAGGTCACCGAGTGCTGCTCTGCGATTCCCGTATCAAAGAAGCGCTCGGGACAGGCGTGGCTGAAATAGTTCATGCCGGTCGCATACTTCATCGCGGCCGTTATGCCGCATATCCTGCTGTCGCTCCTTGCGAGGCGCTCAAGCTCCTGCCCGAAAGCTTCCGAAAAGCTTTCCTCAGGAGTGTGCGGCTTTGCATCACTGCTTTTGCGCGCAACCGCGTGATACTCTCCGGGGTTCTCCTCTGCAGGCTTGTAGCCCTTGCCCTTCGTCGTGAACACATGAACGACACAGGGTCTGTTCATCATCTTCGCGACAGCCAGCGCCTCGATCATATCCTCCATATTATGTCCGTTTACAGGACCGATGTATGCACAGCCGAGGTTTTCAAACATCGTACCTGTACCGTAGATCATGTCCTTTACTATGTTCTTTGCGGCTCTTACGATCTTTTCAAGCCTCTCGCCAACGAGCGGAACGCTTGACAGCACAGTCTTTACCTGCTGCTTTGCGCAGTAATATTTCCTTGTTGACCTTATTTGCGAAAGATAACGCGCCAGTGCGCCTGTGCTTTTGGAGATGCTCATTGCATTGTCGTTAAGCACCATAACAAGACCTGTGCGGCTCTTTGCGGCATTGTTCAGACCCTCGTATGCCATGCCGCCCGTAAACGCGCCGTCACCTATCACCGCCGCGACCGTGCCCTTTTTGCCCTGCAGCTTCATCGCCGCCGCGATACCGCAGGCAGCCGATACAGATGTGCTGCTGTGACCCGAGATAAATGCGTCGGCAGGGCTCTCGCTCCTTCTTGCGAAGCCCGAGATGCCGTCCTTGCTTCTAAGCGTGCCGAAGCGCGAATATCTTCCCGTAAGCAGCTTGTGCGCATAAGCCTGATGTCCCACATCCCAGAGGATACGGTCGGTATTTACATCAAAAATATAGTGCAGCGCAACAGTAAGCTCCACCGTGCCGAGATTTGAAGCAAGGTGACCGCCTGTCTGCGTTACTGTCTTTAAAATACAGCCCCGCAGCTCACGGCACAGGGCTTTGAGCTGCGGAAGCGTCATATTTGAAATAATATCGTGATTTATGTTATCGCCGAGATACATTCAGTTCCTCCAAGTTTTCAGGGTTTGGGGAATACCATTGCTATAATGATACCCAGCATGGCGCCCGCGAGCACCTCGATGGGAGTGTGACCGAGAAATTCCTTGAGATCCTTCTGGTCAGACAGCTCCTCGATATCCTCCTCGTCAGCACCGCTGAGCTGGGATATCTCATCATCCATCTCGTCAATGATCTTGCGCATACGGTTGAGCTCCTTTGCGTGGAGTCCCGCATTGTAGCGCACGCTCATGGCGTCGTATATTACGATAGCGGCAAGCAGCATCGCAAACGCGAAGAACGGGCTCTGAAAGCCCTCTACCCTCAGCGTGTAGATAACTACCGAAACCACCAGCGAAGAATGTGACGAAGGCATACCGCCTGCGCCGACAAATCTCTCGGGATCGAAAGATTTCGCCTTGATGGCATGAACTATCGTTTTGATTATCTGTGCGGCGAACCATGATATAACGCCCACCGACAGAATGGGATTAGCCATTAAAAAATCCATATTGTTTCAACCTTTGCAGCTTAATAATTTCTTTCCAATAGAAATTCCGTCAACTCAACCAGAAATTCTGTATCCTCAAAAGCGTCAAGCGCTTTTATCGCCTCGTTTGTCAGCCTCTCGGCCTCTTTCCTTGCGGCATCAAGCCCGACCGCCGCGACGTATGTATGCTTGCCGCTGTCAGCGTCACTTCCGACAGGCTTTCCAAGCAGCTTTTCATCCGCCGTTACATCAAGTATATCGTCCTTTATCTGAAACGCAAGTCCCAGCTTCTTTGCATACTCAGCCGCAGCGAGCTGCTTGTCAGCTCCCGCACCTGCAACGATGCAGCCTGCGCGACAGCAGAAATCAAGCAGTGCGCCTGTCTTCATGCGGTACATTTCAAGCAGGATGTTAGTCTGAAGCTCCTTACCCTCGTTTTCGGTGTCTATCACCTGTCCGCCTATCATTCCGAATATTCCCGAGCGCTCGCCCAGCAGCGAAATTATCTTCAATGCCGCGTCAGCGTTTATGCGCTTTTTCAGCGCAGCCTCGGCAATTATCTGATACGGAAGCATCGCAAGCGCGTCGCCTGCGAGCAGCGCAGTACCCTCGCCGAATGCCTTGTGGCAGCTGGGCTTGCCTCTGCGCATATCGTCATCGTCCATGCAGGGCAGGTCATCGTGGATGAGCGAGAATGTGTGCATCATCTCGATAGCACAAGCAACAGGAAGCGCATCCTCTGCCTCTCCGCCGCAAACACGACAGAATTCCATCACAAGCGCAGGTCTTATGCGCTTTCCGCCTGCTGAAAGGCTGTATCTTGCCGCCTTTATCACACTGCTCTGAAGGCACGCAGTATCGGGCAGGTACTTGTCAAGCGCCGACTCTGTTATCTCGGCATAATATTCAAGCTGTTCCTTCACCATGTTCACTCTGCCGCCTCAAGCCGCTCCACTGTAAGCTTCGCGTTATTTATATATTCCTTGCACTGCTTCGTAAGCTCCACCGCCTCGGTATAGAGCTTCATGGACTCCGAAAGCTCAAGCTCTCCGCTCATAAGCTCGGATATCTCCTGAAGCCGCGCCATCGACTTTTCAAAATCCATTTTTCAGTTCCTCTCGGCTTCGATAACTTCAGCTCTCGCCGTGCCGTTTGCGAAGCGAAGCTGTATCTCGTCGCCCTTTTCAAGCTCCTCAGAGCCTTTTATTATCTTTCCGTCATGATATGCGACGGAATATCCGCGCACCAGTATATTCATAGGATTTAATGCGGATATCATCTCCGCGCTTGCCGAAAGGCTGCGCTCGGCTCTGTCAAGTGCCGCGTGCGCCTTGTCCGATATACTGCTGTATGTGCTCTGAAGCCGCGCCTCAAGGTTTCTGAGCCTTGTCTGCGGCGAGAGAGCCTTTATCACCTCGCCGCGATAGGCGAGTGCGTTTTCATTGTCGGTAATGCAGCGTTTCGCGTATGCCGCTATCCTGCTGCTCATGCCGTTTATCGCAGACATCATCACCGCCACATCCGGCACAGCAAGCTCTGCCGCCGCCGTGGGAGTAGCCGCTCTCATGTCGGCAGTCATGTCTGCAACGCTGATGTTTATCTCGTGACCGACAGCAGAGATCGTGGGTATCGCGCTGTTATACACAGCCCTTGCTACTATCTCCGTATCGAATGCCGCAAGATCCTCTGTCGAACCGCCGCCGCGTCCGAATATCAGCACATCCGCGCCCACGTCCTGCGCTCTTGCTATCGCGCCCGCGATCGAACGCGGAGCTGTCGCGCCCTGCACCTGTGCAGGGATCACAACAAGCTTAACAAGCGGATATCTGCGCTGCAATGTCGTTGTCACGTCATGTATCGCCGCACCGCTCGCCGATGTGATAAGAGCGATCTTTTTCGGCACTGCGGGAATGGGTCTTTTCCGAGAGAACAGCCCCTCGTCAGCAAGCCGCTTTTTAAGCTCCTCAAGAGCCTGCGCCTGCTCACCCTCGCCGTCCGACTGCATATCGATACAGTTTATCTGATACACACCGTTCGGCTCATAGACAGTCACCGCGCCGCGGCATATCACCTTTGAGCCGTTCTCGGGCGAGAATGCTACCCTCGCTGCGTTGTCCGAAAACATCACAGCCTTTAGCTGGGTCTGCTCGTCCTTTAATGTAAAATACAGATGTCCCGTCTTGTAGTGCCGCGTGAAATTTGATATCTCGCCGCGCACCGCAACGTTTTTAAGTCTGTTGTCACCCTTTATTAGCATACCGACAACGCGGTTCACCTGTGATACGGTGACTACGGGAGGTGCGGAATTATTCGGCAGCATCAAGCTCACCGAGATATGCGTTCAGCACTCCGTTTATAAAGCTGCTGTCAGCCTTGTATGCGTACTTCTTTGAAAGCTCCACAGCCTCGTTTATAGCCGCGGCATTGGGAATACGCTCGCAATATTTCATCTCGTATACGGCGATCTTCATGATCACCATGTTCACCTTTGCAATTCTTGCTACGGAACGTGTGGTGCTGTACTTTGCGATGATCTCCTGAAGCTCGTCGTTATGCTCCAGTACACCGTTTACTATCTCGTCGGTCTCCTCGTTCTTGGCAAGACCGAATGCCTCCTCGTTAGCCTCGCAGATCTCTGTAAGATCCCCTCCGAAAAGGCTCTGATAAAGTATTATGAACGCGCCCTCGCGCACCTCACGTCGTGTAAGCTTTTCTTCCATTATGTCGTCCTCGTGTTACTTATTGAATTTGATGCCTGCCACATTGACATCTACCTTTGTTACTGTAAAGCCTGTCATGCTCTGAACAGCGGATTTCACGCTCTTCTGGATGCTCTCTGCTACTGTCACTGCATTGAAGCCCTCGAGCATTACCACGTCAAGATACAGCGCAACAGTATCACCGCTGAGCTTGCACTTTACGCAGCCGAACATCTTTGACTTTGCATTTGCGGGAGCAAGGCTCTGTCCGTTGCAGTCAACACCGTCTATCTCGGTAGCTGCAACTTCGGCGATCTTAAGGATAACGCTGTCGGATACCTTTATGCTGCCAACAGTCTGATTTGCTTTTGTTTCCATATAATGTGCCTCCTATTAAATCCAGGGTATACATACCTATTCTATTTTAGTATATCACATTTTTTGCGTTTGTACAAGTGTTTTTTCACAAATTTCCTGCTTAAAAATCGTCAAATTGCGATTTAAGGCACAGCAAAGCCCCGAGTTTTCCTCGGGGCCTGATGTTATGCCTTTGTGATCTTCGCAAAGTTTGCCATAAGCTTCTTTGCGCCTGCCTTGTCAAATTCGATGGCGAGCATCGTGTCGTTGCCCATGCGTGTAGCCTGAGTAACAGTGCCCTCGCCGAATACGTTGTGGCGCACCCTGTCGCCTGCCGCGAATGTTTCACCTGTAGCAACGGGCGGCTTGATGACAGCCTTTTTAGCCTGCTCCTGAGCAAGGAAATCGGGCTTCTGCGGCTTTGTCCATGTGCCGGCGGAATTTACTACGCGCGGCTTGTCGCCCTTCATCACGATAAGCTCCTCGGGTATCTCGCGGATAAAGGTAGAGAGCTTGTTGCGCATGGTCTGTCCGTACAGCATACGATACTGCGTATGTGTAACGTACAGGTTGCGCTTTGCTCTTGTTATCGCAACGTATGCAAGACGGCGCTCCTCCTCCATCTCGGCATTGTCGCCGAGGCTGCGGTAGCTCGGGAAGATATTGTCCTCCGCCGCTACAAGGAATACCGTATCAAACTCCAGACCCTTTGCGCTGTGCATAGTCATCAGCGAAACGCGGTCCGCGTCTGTGTCGTAATTATCAAGGTCGGAGACCAGCGCCACCTGCTCAAGGAAGTCGGGAAGCGTCATCTCGGGGTCTTCTTCCAGTGCTGTCAGCGCGTTGGACTTAAGCTCCGTGATATTCTCGATACGCGCTACGCCCTCGTCGCCGAGCGCTCTCATAGCCTGCATATAGCCGCTCTTTTCAGCTACCGCGTCGATAAGCTCGTCAAGGCGGAGCGTATCCGCAAGCTCGTCAAGCTCGTCAAAGAGGTTTGCGGCAGCCTTAAGCGCGTTAGCCTTACGCGAGAGGGTGTCGTACTGCGAAGCGTCGCGGCACACCTCGATAGGCGAGATGCGCAGA
>JAZQEQ010000032.1:0-5559 GCA_045539055.1 Oscillospiraceae bacterium
TCACTTTCATCGTTCTCGCCCTCCATCGACACAACGCCGCCGATCGGAATAGCTCTGAGAGAATATACAGTTTCCTTACCCTGCTTTCTGAGAAGCACAGGACCCATACCGAGAGAAAACTCGTTCACCTGTATACCGCAAAGCTTCGCCGCAACGAAGTGGCCAAGCTCATGTATGATGATTATTACACAGAAAGCAAGAATTGCGATAACAAACTGCATTAAAAACCTCCGAATTCAGCACGCACAAACTCCTCAGCCACGCGCTGTGTTGACAGAATATCATCAAGCGTAGGCTGAGCGATAAAGCTGATCTTTTCCAGTGCAGCCATGACAGCCTCGCCGATATCGAGAAAACGTATCTTATCGTTTAAAAACAGGGCTACAGCCGCCTCATTCGCGCTGTTTATGATACAAGGCGCATTTCCACCCATAGAAATTGCCTTTTTTGCCGCAGAAAGACAGGTAAAAGTTTCTTCATCAGGACGAGCAAAGGTAAGCTCACCAACATCGAACAGCGAAAGCTTCTTAGCAGGACACGGCAGACGCTCGGGGTATGTGAGCGCAAGCTGTATCGGGATGCGCATATCAGCCGATCCGAGCTGAGCGATGACAGCGCCGTCCTCGAACTCGACAGCAGAATGGATTATGCTCTGACGATGAACCACTATTTCTATCTGCTCAGGTCGCGCATCAAACAGATGCACCGCCTCTATAAGCTCAAGGCCCTTATTCCTGAGGGTCGAGCTATCGATAGTGATCTTGGCACCCATAGACCAGTTGGGATGATTCAACGCCTGCTCGCGAGTAACATTTACAAGCTCCTCGCGCGTTTTTCCGAAGAAAGGACCGCCAGAAGCGGTAAGAAGTATCTTTTCAAAGCGATTATCGCCAGCACCCATGAGGCACTGGAAGATAGCAGAATGCTCACTGTCGATAGGCAGCAGCTTTACTCCGTGCTTTTTGACACATTCCGTTACAAGCCTTCCGCCGGCAACGAGCGTTTCTTTGTTGGCAAGCGCGATATCATTGCCTGCTTTCGCGGCTTCAAGGGTAGGTACAAGACCTACCATGCCAACCACACTGTTTACAACGATATCACACGACAGACGGGCAAGCTCGCAAAGGCCCTGCATACCGCTGACGACCTTGATATCGATATCGGAAAGCCTTTCACGCACATCCGAAAGCTTGCTTTCGTCATAAATACACACATACTCAGGCTTAAACTCGCGAGCCTGTGCTTCAAGTGTCTGAACACTGGTATTAACAGCCAAAGCCTTTACTTTTATATTATGCGCACGGCATACATCTAATGTCTGAACGCCTATCGAGCCTGTCGAGCCAAGTAAAACTATCTCTTTCATAACTACTCTCTTAACAAAACCACCCATTCACCAAAAGTGAATGGGCAGGAATTTACCCACGGATAATTCAGCTGCTGAAAACAAAGATTTACCACATCAGCTAAATTATGCAACGATAGGGCTGAAATACTTGAAAATAATGAAAACAAAAGGTGCAACGAAAAGAACGCTGTCGAAGCGGTCCAACACTCCTCCATGTCCCGGCATTATATTGCCGAAATCCTTAACACCAAATTCGCGCTTTATCACAGACGCGGAAAGATCTCCCAGAACACCGAAAACAGACGCTATCATTCCAATGGGAACGATCACAAAATAATCGATCTGTCTGCCCTCGAGGAAGAAAATATTGAATATCAGTGCTTCTACAAAAACACAGATACCTACGGTTATGATACCTCCGATAAAGCCCTCAACGGTCTTTTTGGGGCTTACCTCGGGGCAAAGCTTGTGCTTTCCGAGGAAGGTTCCGACAAAATACGCGCCCGAATCACCGAGCCAAGCACAGAAAAGAAGATACACCACAAAAAATGTACCTAGTACATCATCGGGGGCAGCCTCATATCTGAACAAAATGATACAGCTGAGCGACGCTGGGATAAGAAGCGCGGCAGAACCGCACATTGTAATGTGCTCGAACTTGATACGCTTATGCTTTGTAAGCATAATTGCAAAAAGCGCGATAGCAAAGCCTGCATAAACAGGACGGATAAGGCTGAAAAGCGCAGTTTCCACTGTTTTTCCGAGTATAAGGATCGGCGGTGCGGCACAGGCAACTATAAGACAAGAAGCTGTAAGAAGCTTAAATTCGGTGCACTTGACTGCACGGATAAGCTCCCACACGCCTATAACACCAAAAAAGGATACTGCTACAGTATAAAGCCATACATTGTCGATCGCTATTATACTTATTCCGATAACCATCGCGACAAGCGCCGACAGTATTCTTTTAACCATAACAGCTCCTCCCTCTTAAATACCGCCGTATCTGCGATTGCGCGAAGCATACTGCTCAACGGCGTATTTAAGATCATTTTTTGAAAAATCCGGCCACAGAACATCCATAAAGACGAACTCAGCATAAGCTGCCTGCCAGATAAGGAAATTAGACAAACGCTGCTCTCCGCTGGGACGGATGACCAGATCGAGCGGCGGCATCTCATTGGTATAAAGATGCTGCGCTATCATTTCCTCGGAAATGTCATCGGACGAAACAGAGCCGTTTCTGATCTCGTCAGCGATCTCCTTGACCGCCTTGACAAGCTCTGCCCTGCCGCCGTAATTAAGCGCAATGGAAGCTATAAAGCCATCATTGTGCTTAGACTCATGCTGGATATCGATCAGCTCGGAACGTATATCATCATCAAATCGCGAAATATCACCTATGATAATGATACGGATATTCTCCTTTGCAGCGGCTCTGATATCCTTTATATACTGGCGGAGCAGATTCATGATACCCTCGACCTCGTCAACGGGACGCTTCCAGTTCTCGGTAGAAAATGCATAGAACGTAACGCACTTTATACCAAGCTCTCTGCTCCAGTTTATTGTCTTTTTGAATACCGCAGCACCCTGCTTATGTCCCATGTTACGGGGCAGCAGGCGTTTTTTCGCCCACCTGCCGTTTCCGTCCATGATAATACCAACGTGCTGCGGAACAGTAATATTCTCCATCAGATGGACATGATTTCCTTTTCCTTAGCTGCGCCGATCTTATCGATCTCTTCGATAGCCTTATCGGTCAGCTTCTGGATGTTCTTCTCGCCATCCTTCATATCATCCTCGGTGATCTCGCTTGCCTTCTTCTTAGCCTTGAGCTTATCAAGCGCGTCACGGCGGATATTACGAACTGCTACCTTGCTGTCCTCGCAGGTCTTGCTTACTGTCTTGCAAAGCTCCTTACGGCGCTCCTCAGTAAGCTGGGGGAACGCGATTCTGAGGCACTTACCGTCATTTGTGGGGTTGATACCGAGATCACTTGCCTGAATAGCCTTTTCGATAGACTTCAGTGTAGAAGCATCGTAGGGAGAAACAACGAGGATCCTCGCCTCAGAAACAGCTACGGAAGCCATCTGGTTTACAGGTGTGGGAGTTCCGTAGTAATCAACAGCGATCTTGTCGAGAACGCGGGGGTCAGCTCTGCCTGCACGGATAGTTGCAAGCTCATTATCGAGAGCGGTAACGCTCTTGTTCATTCTTTCCTTGGTGTTATCCATAATCTCTTTCATAACTAACTCCATTCTGCCGTTACGGCGGTAAAATTAAGCCTTATGTTTTGTTACGAGCGTTCCTACGGGCTTGCCCATAACTGCATCCAGAATATTATCGGGACGGTTGAGATCGAATACGATCATAGGTATATTATTTTCTGTACAGATAGCGGCAGCGGCGCTGTCCATTACCTGCAGTCGCTTTACGAGAATATCGTGATGAGTGATGACATCATACTTCTGTGCATCAGGGAACTTCTTGGGATCCTTGTCGTAGATACCGTCGACCATCGTAGCCTTGAGGATGATATCCGCATTAAGTTCAGCAGCTCTGAGGGATGCTGCACTGTCTGTGGAGAAGAACGGATTACCTGTACCACAGCCGAAGATGACTACTCTGCCCTTTTCAAGGTGTCTGATAGCCTTGCCGAGAATGAACGGCTCAGCGACCTGCTGCATTGTTATCGCGGTCTGAACACGACATACACAGCCGTGCGACTCAAGGATATCGGCAACAGCAAGCGCGTTCATGGTAGTAGCAAGCATACCGATATGATCGGCTCTTGCTCTGTCCATATTCTCACTGCTTCTGCCGCGCCAGAAATTTCCGCCGCCGACAACGATGCCGATCTCACAGCCGACATCAACGCACTGCTTAATGCTTGCGCATATATTGGAAATAGTGGGAAGGTCAAGACCTATGCCCTTTTCTCCAGCAAGAGCCTCACCGCTCAGCTTAAGGAGAACTCTTTTATACTTTGGTGTAACTGCTTCACCCATGATAAACCTCCATATCAAAGCCTTAGCGGCAAATATCAATAATCAAGTGCACGGATCCTGCCAAGCACCTCTGCGCACTCGGAGAGCTTTGCACAAGCTGCTTCAACTTCGCTTTCGGTCATAACATCAGCTATAAAAGCGATCTCATTCGCAGGCATATTGTTTCTGGAAAGGTACTCAACTCCCTTGAACTCAGCGTTGATAACAGCCTCTGCGGCAGCCTTATCCTTTGCGAGAACGCGGATATAATTAGCACAGCTGAACTTATCGAAGCCGCGGATAAAGCTCTGCTCGCTGTCGTTCCAAGTGAGGGAGATACTTGTTTTTTCGTGCTTTACAGCAGAAATGATATCGGATACAACAGCGCTTGCGGTAGGAAGCTTACCTGCGCCCTTGCCGTAGAATACAACGTCACCTGTTGCGTCGCCGCGAACGAGGATAGCATTGAACACATCGTTTACACCTGCAAGCTGGCTCTCATCCTTGATGACTGCGGGGAATACTCCGATGGAGACCTCTCCGTCAGCCTCTCTCTTGGCACAGCCGATGAGCTTTATCTTGCAATCACAGTTGTCGCAGTAATTAACATCCTCAAGAGTTACCTTGGAGATGCCCTCGGTGTGGACGTTCTCAGGATACACATGCTTGCCAAATGCAAGAGAAGCGAGGATACAGATCTTACGGCAAGTATCGTGTCCGTCTACATCGGCAGAAGGATCACGCTCCGCATAACCGAGATCCTGAGCGATCTTCAGCGCCTCATCAAAGCCCATACCGTCACGGATCATCTTTGTAAGGATAAAGTTTGTCGTTCCGTTGAGAATACCGGCGATCTCGTCGATCTCATTTGCCTCAAGGCAGTTGTGGATAGGCTTGATTACGGGAATACCGCCGCCTACGCTCGCCTCAAAGAAGAAGTTTACGTTCTTTTCCTTTGCTATCTTGAGCAGCTCCGCACCCTTTGCAGCAACAAGCTCTTTATTGGATGTAACAACGCTCTTACCTGCTTCAAGCGAGGATTTTACATAACCATAGGAGAACTTCAGGCCGCCGATAACTTCAGCAACCACAGTGACCTCAGGGTCATTAAGAATGATGTCAAAATCCTTTACGAACTTTTCCTTGTAAGGGCTGTCGTCAAAATCTCTGATATCAAGGATATACTTGTTATCAAGCTCCTGTCCTGCTTTCTTTTCAAGG
>JAZQEQ010000033.1:0-8047 GCA_045539055.1 Oscillospiraceae bacterium
GGAGTCTTTGCAAGAGTCTTTTCAGCCTCTGCGATATATGCTCTGAGGAATTCAGCAGCATCACCGCCCTCAACGCCAAGGGAAACGGTGTTTTCATAAGCCTCTCTTGCAACTGTCAGGATAGTACCCTCTGTGGGCTTCATAACGGACTTGTAGGCTGCGTCCACACCAAGCTTTAACGCATCAGACAGGTCCTTTGCGTCAGCTTCAGCCTTGCCTGCAAGACCCTTTGACAGTCCTCTGAAAATAAGCGACAGGATA
Organism: Oscillospiraceae bacterium; assembly: GCA_045539055.1. Lineage (GTDB taxonomy): Bacteria > Bacillota > Clostridia > Oscillospirales > Ruminococcaceae > CAG-115. The sequence continues at coordinate 262 of JAZQEQ010000033.1, forward strand.
ACGCCCGAGTTTCCTCTTGCACCGCGAAGCATCGCCGATGCGACAGTTTTCGCAGCGTCGCCCGCAGTTATCTCCGCGCTGGCATTCTTCATCTCGGCAAGAGCCGCGCCGATAGTCATCGACATATTTGTACCTGTATCTCCATCGGGTACAGGGAATACATTAAGCTCGTCAACTGCCTGTCTCTGATTTGTGATGTTATTAGCTCCCGAGATGACCGCATCTCTGTAAAGCTTTCCTGTTATCTTCATTTCCGAATGATTCCTTCCTTGTATAATAGTGCTTATTTTTGATAATTTAAACCTATTCCTACCCGCGCAGCGGGCTTTTTAATCAATTTTTCCGACGACATGCGCGTCGGAAAAATAACCTCTATCCGCGCAAGTGTGCAAGTTGACGCAAAGCGTCAACGCAGTGCGCGCAGTGCGGATGCTTCGGCGGAAAGTCCCGACAGGACTTTTCGACGTTTTTTCTTACGTTCTGATTCCGTCAACGTAAACATTTACTCTTTCAACAGAGATGCCTGTGTTTTCTTCTACAACATAGCGCACCTTGTTCATTATGCTCTTTACCACTGCGCCGACATTCACACCATACATAACAGTGATGTGAAGCTCGACCACCAGCTTATCCTTGCCGACACGCACGTCAATGCCTGTCACAGGCTTCTTGTCCTTTTTGAACGGAAGCGAAGCCATAAGCGTCTGCTTTGCGCTTCCAACGTTCATCTGAACAACGCCGAAGCAGCTTGTTACCGTGTTGCTGATGAGGGACATAAAATAATCCTGCGAAATAGTTATCTCGCCAAGATGATTTTTAACTCTTATCATAACTTCCTCCTTTTATATCAAGCAAATAATGTACCGTTTTCAGTAGGGCTGCATACCGATGTGAAATTCATCGGGAAGCTTTTTGCGGCACGCGCAGCGGCTGTTTCATCGGAGAACACTCCGAACACCGCAGCACCGCTTCCTGTAAGCATTGCACCCATCGCGCCCGCTTCAATGAGCCGCGCTTTTATATCCTCAATACGTTCGTCTGCGTAGAGCACCTCAAAGGCATTATACATTTTATCCGCAAAGCTGCCGTCCGAAAGGCTTTCAGCAAATCTGCCAAAGCCATTGCGCGCAGCAATAGGAGCGCTGTCATACTTTCTGTAAGCCTCACCTGTCGGGCAGGTAAAATCAGGCATCACGACAAGGAACGCACAGTCCTTTACAGGCTCGGCAGGAGATATCTCCTCACCTATGCCCTTGCAAAGCTTAGTGCCGCCAGCAAGGCAGAACGGAACGTCTGCACCGACAGACAATGCAACTGAGAAAAGAGCCTCTCTGTCAAGTGCGTCGAAACGCCTGTCAAGCGCCGCCAGCACAGCCGCAGCGTCAGCGCTGCCACCGCCCATTCCCGCGCCGCTTGGAATACGCTTTGTGATAGAAATACGCACCTTAGCCTTTATTCCTGCCGCGTCAAGATATGCCCGTGCCGCTTTGTACGCGATATTGCGCTCGTCAGATGGAATATCTGCTCTGTCGCAGCTCAGCTCAATTCCATCGCCGTCCGCAATATCTACATCCACTATATCCGATAAAGTAACGCTCTGCATCACCGTTTCAAGCAGGTGATAGCCATCCTTGCGCGTGCCGACTATATCAAGATACAGGTTCAGCTTTGCATTTGCGAGTACAGTCACTTCTTTATTTCCTCAAGAAACTCTCTGATACGTCCGAGAGCTGTCGTCAGATGCTGTACGGAATAAGCATAGGAAACTCTTACGAAGCCCTCGCCGCTCTCGCCGAAAGCGTTGCCAGGAACTACTGCGACCTTTTTGTCATATATCAGCTTCTCGCAGAATTCCGCCGAGGTCATTCCCGTAGACTTTATGCAGGGGAACACATAGAAAGCGCCCTCAGGCTCAAAGCAATCAAGCCCCATGTCATTGAAGCCCTTTACAAGCAGGCGGCGGCGCATATCATACTCCTCCACCATCTTGTCGACCTCCTCGCGGCACTTGGTCATAGCAACGATAGCCGCATACTGGCTGACTGTCGGGCTGGACATGATGCAGTACTGGTGAAGCTTAAGCATCTGCTTCATGATAGGCTGAGGTCCTGCGGCATAGCCGAGTCGCCAGCCTGTCATCGCGAAAGCCTTGGAAAAACCGTTTATCACGATAGTGCGCTCACGCATATCGGGAAGCTCCGCAAAGGAAACGTGCTTTGCTCCGTTATATGTCATCTCTGAGTATATCTCGTCAGACAGTACGATAATGTTGGTATCCTTTATCACCTCTGCGATAGCCTCAAGATGCTCACGGCGCATTACCGCACCTGTGGGATTATTCGGGAATGGCAGCACCAGCGCCTTAGTCTTAGGAGTTATCTTCTCCTTTAAAGCCTCGGCTGTAAGGCGAAAGTTATCCTCGCGCTTTGTAACTATCGGCACGGGCACTCCTCCGCACATTGAAACGATAGGCGAATAGCACACAAAGCTCGGCTCGGGAACGAGGACCTCGTCGCCATTAGCCACCAGCGCGCGCAGTGCCATATCGATAGCCTCGCTGCCGCCAACGGTAACGATTATCTCATTGTCGGGGTTGTATTCTGTATGAATAGTGTTCAGCAGGTATTCTGAAATAACGCGGCGAAGCTGTACCAGACCACTGTTTGCAGTGTATGCAGTCTTTCCCTTTTCGAGAATACGGATAGCCTCCTTGCGGACAGCCCACGGAGTCTTGAAATCAGGCTCGCCTACGGAAAGAGAGATAACACCCTCTACCTGCTGTGCGATATCAAAAAACTTTCTTATTCCCGACGGCTGAATGCCGCTTATTTTATCGGGAATTATCTTTTCATAATCTATCACGGAGATACTAAGCTCCTTTCGTCAGTGGTATCCTCGCTGAATACATGGTTCTTCTCCTTATATCTCTTGAGGATAAAATGAGTTGCGGTAGAAATAACACCATCCAGCGCGGAAAGTCTTTCCGATACGAACAGTGCCACCTTGCGCAGAGAAGTGCCAGTTACCGTAACAGAAAGGTCATAAGCACCGCTCAGCAGGAATACAGTATCTACCTCGTCATACTCCATGATGGTATGCGCAAGGTCGTCAAAGCCCTTGCCCTTCATAGGAGCGACCTTTATCTCGATTATAGCCGTAACGCGCGTTTCATCCACGCTTTCTTCGTTTATGATAGCGGTATAGCCCATAAGTATACCATCATCCTCAAGCTGTTTGATCTGCGCGGCGACCTCCGCCTCGGTAGAGCCGAGCATCGCGGCGAGCTCCGCATTGGAAAGTCTTGCATTCTGTCTTAATAAATCCAGCAGCTTGTTCATAGTGTTGTCCTCCGTTAAATTTTTATAAATACAGGTCTTTTCCTGCTAAATACACAAATTTCAGAAAATCCGATATCCTTAAGCATCTCGATGCACTGTGGAATATCCGCTCCTACATCCTCTACCCTGTGAGCGTCCGAGCCGACAGTTATCAGCTTTCCGCCCTTGTCGCGGTAGCGCTGTATAAATTCCGCGTTCGGCATCGGTGCGTGAAGCCCCTTGCGTATTCCCGAGGAGTTTACCTCCAGTGCGATATCGCTTTTTATGATAGTATCGAGTATCTCGTCAATGACAGACGAATATCGGCTTATATCAAGCTCTCCTCCGCCTACATCTCCGCTTATGAAGCGCATCGGAAACGTAAGGTGCGACAGCGAGCAGAATTTGCCCCACTTCGCCAGAGCCAGAAGCTCCTCGAAATATTCGTCAAGGTAGGCGTATTTTACTGCTTCGTCATTCGGCAGCAGGTCAACGCGCTTGTAGCTTTTAGTCCTGTGCTGCGAGCCAAGCACGAAATCATAGTCGTACTTCTGCAATATCTCCTCAGCCTGCGGCAAATTGTACAGCGGCTGTCCAAGCTCCGCGCCGAAATAAACGTTCATCCTGCCGTCGTATTCGGCTTTAAGCGCCTTGTACACCTCGAACGAGCGCTCCATAGCCTCGGCATAATGCCAGCTGTCGAGCTTTTCGTTCTCGATGTGATCAGTCAGCGTAAAGTGCTTTATGCCAAGCTCATAAGCGCGCTTCGCCATTATTTCGGGAGCGTCATTTCCATCGGGAGATAATGTGGAATGTATATGGCAATCAACAGGTATTGCCGAAATGTTGTCTGTTCTCAATTCTTTTGTCCTTTATTTTTCTCTGCAAGCGGAAATTTACACATAAATCTTATTCCGCAGACAGTTTTTTTATTATTTTATCACAAATTTTTAATTTTGTCTATGAATACATTTACTTTTTGCAAAATTTTTAGTATAATAGATAAGAAATATTAAAATTAAGGTATGCAGGCGGTGATTTTATACAATCAGCACAGACCCGTTCTGCAGCAAGGAGGACAAAATGAGAGCAGTTGTAGCTGTAATCGGTAAGGACACAGTAGGTATTCTGGCAAAGGTCAGCGGTATCTGCGCAGAGTGCAAGGCAAATGTAATGGACGTTACACAGACCATAATGCAGGATCTGTTTGCAATGACCATGATGATCGAGATATCCAACCTCACCATCGACTATGTTGATTTTGCAGACAAGCTGACAAAGGCAGGCAACGAGATGGGTCTTCAGGTGCATGTAATGCACGAGGATATCTTCAACGCAATGCACCGTATCTAATTACCATTAAGGAGATTTAACTATGCTTAATTCAGGCGATATACTTGAAACGATAAAGATGATACAGGAGGAGAACCTCGATATCCGTACCATCACTATGGGTATCTCTCTCATCGACTGTATCGACAGCGATGAAAATCGTGCCTGCGACAGAATTTACGACAAGATGATGCGCAAGGCTGAAAACCTCGTTAAGACAGGTGAGGATATCGAAAAGCAGTACGGTATCCCGATCATCAACAAGAGAATTTCCGTAACCCCCATTTCCATAGTTGCCGCAGCGACCCACAGCAAGAACCCCGTAAAGTTCGCAAAGACGCTGCAGCGTGTTGCAGAGGGCACAGGCGTAAACTACATAGGCGGCTACTCCGCGCTGGTACATAAGGGCTTCGCAGCAGGCGACTGGGAGCTTATAAACTCTATCCCCGAAGCTATGGCAGAGACCTCAAACGTGTGCAGCTCCGTAAATATCGGCTCTACAAAGGCAGGTATCAACATGGACGCGGTTTCCATGATGGGTAAGGTAGTATACGACGCTGCTGAGGCTACAAAGGATAATTTCTGCTTCGGCGCAGCTAAGATAGTGGTATTCTGCAATGCTCCCGAGGACAACCCCTTTATGGCAGGCGCATTCCACGGCGTAGGCGAATATGATACAGAGATCAACGTAGGCGTTTCCGGCCCCGGCGTTGTAAGAGCGGCTATAGCAAAGCACCCCGAGGCTAACATGACTGAGATCGCAGACATCATCAAGAAGACCGCGTTCAAGATCACCCGTATGGGTCAGCTCGTTGGTACAGAGGCAAGCCGCAGACTCGGTGTTCCTTTCGGAATCGTTGACCTGTCGCTCGCTCCCACACCTGCTGTAGGCGACTCCGTTGCTCATATCCTTGAGGAGATTGGTCTTGAAAGCTGCGGCACTCACGGCACAACAGCCTGCCTTGCTATGCTGAACGACGCAGTCAAAAAGGGCGGCGTAATGGCATCCTCCCACGTCGGCGGACTTTCGGGCGCGTTCATTCCCGTATCCGAGGACGCAGGCATGATCGACGCTGCTGTATGCGGCTCGCTCTCGCTCGAAAAGCTTGAGGCTATGACAGCTGTATGCTCCGTAGGTCTTGATATGATCTGCATCCCCGGTGATACACCCGTTGACACCATCTCCGCTATCATCGCAGACGAGGCGGCTATCGGCATGGTAAACAGCAAGACAACTGCTGTGCGTGTTATCCCTGCTATCGGCATGAAGGAAGGCGATATGCTGGAATTCGGCGGTCTGTTCGGAAGCGGCCCCGTTATGAAGATCAACAAGTACTCTTCCTCCAAGTTCATCAGCCGCGGCGGCAGGATCCCTGCTCCCATGCAGAGCCTGAAGAACTGATATTCGGATATAATAGTTACAGCCCGAGAGAACTTCTCGGGCTGTTTTTATTTATTTAATGACAGCTATGGCTTCCGCAGCCGTGACTGCCGCAGGTGTGGCCCTCGCCGTGCTCGTGGGAGTGGTGGTCGCACTTTACATCGGGATTATATCCGAGAGTGCCGCTGAGAAGCGCCGCTACCGCATCGTCTGCGAGTCCCGAAGCTCCGCCGTACAGCTTTATGCCTGCCTCGGCAAGCGCCATCTGCGCACCGCCGCCGATGCCACCGCATATCAGCGTATCAACGCCGTTTGCGCTCAGAAAGCCTGCAAGCGCACCGTGACCGCTGCCATTGGTGCTGAGTACCTTCGCTGACTTCACAAAGCCGTTCTCGACCTCGTAGACCTTAAAAAACTCGGTATGTCCGAAGTGCTGGAATATCATTCCATTGTCGTATGTAACTGCTATCTTCATAATAAATATCTCCTTTCATGCTCTCATAATATTGATTGTACTCCTTTTATCGCGATATGTCAAGCCCCGAAAAGCCTGTCATATTTGTCCTGTGCGCTGAATATACTCGTACAAAAAAACAGGATCCGTACGGAGGTAATACAATATGCGTATGATAACATTTACCAAAAAGAAGATAAAAAGGATCGCCGCCATCTCATCAATGGCTGTCGCGGCAGTGGCAGTCGGCGCGGTCGCGATCGTCACCTCAGTAGGCACGCAGGCGGCAGGCAAAATGCTGCCTATCTACAGCGTAGACAGACCCGACAACAAGATAGCACTGACATTTGATGTAGCTTGGGAAAACTCAAACACCGAGGAGCTTATTGAAATACTGGACGAATTTGATGCTGAGGCAACTTTCTTCATAACAGGCGACTGGTGCGACCGTTATCCCGAGGATGTAGAGAAGTTCCACAACGCAGGCCATGAGATACAGAACCACTCCGATCAGCATCCACACGTTGAAGGCATCAATGTGAACGACCTCATCTCCGACACCAAGGAATGCTCGCGCAAGATAGAGATGATAACAGGAGAAAAGCCTACCCTCTACCGCGCACCCTACGGCGAATACGATGATTCGATGCTGACGACCATAGAGGGCATGGGCATGAAGATCATCCAGTGGGATGTTGAAGTACTCGATACAGATGGAAGACCGCTCCACGAGCCGATTTAAAGGCTGTGGGGCGGTCGGTTTTTTATACAAGAATAAAGATATCCGCCCCTGCCGAAGCAAGGGCGGATACGACCAGCTTATCCTGTAGTATATGATATCCTTAAGGTTCGTGCTCACGTGGTTGTCAAGACCGTCATCTGTCGCAGTGACCGTGAGATTACCTGCCTCATCAGATGCCGCTGTCATTCCCGACTCAAACATCGCCGCTATGCTTATTATCATCGCAAAAGTCGGTCTCTTTACATAAGCGAATTAACGTTTTAAGCCTTAGTGCTGTCAGACTAAAGTTTTCGCATCTTTATACCGATATATATTATTGACAGACTCTGCATCTTGATGTATAATATGGTTATATTATACAAAACAATATTTTATATAGTAGCTCGATTTAGCGCATTTAACCTTGCGTGCGATTTCACAAAAAGGGTATGTCCAAGACTTTCCAATGATTCATTTAAGTTTCGCAACGGCTGTTTGAATAGCTTTATTTCAGGAGGTAAGTATTGATGTTTCATAACAAGGATATTTTAATCGATAATATAACCAAAAAAGGCAATAAG
>JAZQEQ010000034.1:0-13438 GCA_045539055.1 Oscillospiraceae bacterium
CTGCCGCCGAAGATGCTGCTCATATAGCACTGTCCGCTTATAGAAACGCAAAGCGCACCATGTACGAACACCTCTAATTCAGCAGAGGTGTTATCTGCGATATTCTTTATCTCCGCGCCACTCAGCTCTCTGCCCAGCACAACACGCGAAAAGCCGCACTGCTCCGCCGCCTTTACGCCGCTTATGCTGTTCAGCGTCATCTGTGTAGACGCATGAAGCGGCATTTCGGGGCAGACGCTGCGAATTATCTCCGCAGCACCGAGGTCCTGTACGATGAGCCCGTCAACTCCGCATTTCGCCGCCGTTTTCACACACTCGGCAAACTGTTCAACCTCGCTGTCATAGACAAGCGTATTCAGTGCCGCATAAAGCTTCATACCGCGCCTGTGGCATTCATCACAGGCTTTCTTCAATTCATCAACAGAAAAATTTTCGGCGTTTTTACGCGCCGAAAACTCTTTCATTCCGATATACACCGCGTCAGCGCCTGTATTCAGTGCCGCCGCAAGGCTTTCTATGCTCCCACAGGGAGCCAGTATCTCACTCATAATGTAAGCTGTCCGTCCTCCAGCATTTCGTTAAGCTGCTTATTGAGCGAAGCATTGGTGCGCTTAAGCTCCTTTGCTTCCTTTTCTGCCGCTTCAGCCTGCTTTTTAAACTCCTCGCACTGCATTTCCAGCTCTTTCAGCTTGTCCGAAGTATCAGCCGCGCTCTCACTGCAGGCCTTGAGCGCAGCATTCTCGCTTTCTGTCTGCGAGAATTTCACCATAAGCTCCTCATACTTGTCAGCCTTTTCACTGAGCTGCGCAACCTTGTCAGCGCTGCTGCGGAGCTGCTGCTTGAGGTCTGTTTCTGCCTTTTCAAGCTCCTCTGCACGCTCCTTCAGCTCCTTATTCTCCTTTTCGAGCGACGCTGTACGTCCTGCCGCATCTCCGCAGGCATCCTCATACTGCTTGAGCTTTTTATTGAGCTCCGCCATCTGCTCGTTTACAGCCTTATCGCCTGCCGACTTCTTTTCCGCAGCAGACTTCAGCTTATCGTTTTCCTTTTCAAGCTCCTTTATGCGCTTTTCGGCATTCTTGAATTCCTCGGAATTCTTGCCCGACTTCTTAAGCTGCTCGGAAAGCTTTATGTTCTCCTCAAGGTACTTTTCCGCCTCGTCAGCGTCCTTTTTAAGTGCCTCGTTCTCCTTTTTGAGCTGTGCTATCTCCTTGTCCTTTTCACCCGACTTATCAGCACCCTCGTTAGCTTTCTGAAGCTTTTCTGCAAGGTCCGCATTCTTTTTCTCAAGCTCCTCATAGCTCTTCTTCAGCTTTGCAAGCTCGGTGCTCTCACGCTTGAGCTCCTCGCTTGCAGCCTTGAGCGCCTTGTTCTCCTCAATAGCGATAGCAGCATCGTCAAGCTTCTTTGTAAGAGATTCCTTTGTCTGCTCAAGCTCGCTGCACTCTGTACGCAGTGTATGTATCTCAGTGGCAAGGTCCAGCGCAGCAAATACAGCCGCATCAGCCTTCTCCATAGTATCGTTTGCTGCACAATAATCGGTAATGCGTTTTTCGACCTCTGCGCTCATGCTGACAAGCTGCTTCGCGTTATCTGTACGAAGTCTGTAAGTGGAGCCGCAGATAGAAATTGTAACTTTTTCGTTAAGCATTGCACACATTCCTTTCAATATATGATAAAATAGAATAAAAAACAAATATCCATATTTATTATATATCACTTTCCTGCTGTTTTCAAGTGTTTTATGAAAATTTTAAGCTTTACCAATAAATTTTCACTTTTCAGCGTCATAGTAAATGAAAGGCGAAGGTGCACCTCGCCACGAAAGGAGTGACGTCGATGACCGACAACGAGTTAAGGGAGCTGCTCTCGCGCCTGAAAAAAGGCGATAAGGACGCGGTTTCTGAGATATATGACGGGCTTTCCAATGCGATATATACTGTCGCGTTGAGAATAACACATGACCGCACACTTGCAGATGACGCAGTGCAGGAGCTTTTTGTAAAGCTGATAAAAAATCCGCCCGATGAGCATCTCAAAAAGCCGCGCGCGTACATTTTCAAGGCTGCGCGAAACGCGGCGCTTGATATGATAAGAAAAAATCCCGCGCATGATGATATAGATGAGCATACCGATATTCCCGCACCGCGTAAAGTGGACTATTCCGACGTTACCGAGGCACTGAACTCCCTGCCCGAGCAGCAGCGGAGCATAGTCGTGATGCACATAAACGCAGGGCTGAAATTCCGCGAGATAGCCGATATTACAGAGCTTCCGCTCGGAACGGTGCTGTGGCGCTACAGAAAGGCTATCGCGGCTATGAGAGAAGCTCTTAACGGAGGTACATTATGAGAAAAATATATATTTCATTTTTAGCTGCAATGCTCGCAATGGGCATGACGACAGCCATAGCAGGCGCTGCTGTTCCCGCTATCGAGGACGATCTCGCGATGGAAGACGCGCTGTTTGAGGAAGATACAACAGACGATATCGCAGTTATCACACCCGAGCTCCCCACAACCGCTGTTCCTGCAACAACGCTTCCCGATATCGTAGATGACACCATGTACGAGGAAGATATCCTGCCTGTCGAAGAGCCTATAGATTTCAGCGTTGTACCTGATGATAATCTCGATGTTGAGCCTGACGACAACGATGGCCCCGAAGAGTTTGCCACCTCGACACCTGAGGAATTTGAGGAAAACACCACTCCCCCCGAGCCTTATGTCTATCCCGACTCGATAGATGGCCGGTGCATTGGCGGAAACGGCACCGAGGAAGTGCTTGAAAAATACTACGGTAAATATGGCTATCCCGAGTATATCTCTTACGTTTACAACACAGGCGCTGAAAGCCTTGCTAGCGAGGTATATGAGGACTACAACATCGTTTTCTGGTATTACGATGTAGCGCTCACCGAGAATACTCCCGAAAACAAGCAGGCTGTGCTTGACATTGCGGCTGAAAACTGCTATATCAGATTCATTGACGCAAAGTGGAGCTATAATCAGCGCAAAGCTGTATATGATGAACTGAGTGCAATGGACATCGAGGGTATGCGCGTAAAAATGCCATACAATATCGAAACGATATTCGTATACCTGCCCGACGACTCCGAGCATTTCGATGATATTCCGCTTTATGACGGTATGGTAAAGGTAGTTCCCGAGAGCGAATTAGCAATCGATGTTGATGACACGATTGATATAGGCGGTTCACCCATCACAGGAGCTGTACCGGGAATCGGCGGTGTTATTCCTGAAACAGGCATCAACGACACAACAACAGGCCCGATAATTGAGGAGAAGCAGGAACAGTTCCCTGTCTGGGCATGGGCAGCAATCGCCGTTATCGCTTTCGTTGCAGTAGGCGGCGCGATACTGATAATCAGAAAGAACAGAGTTTCCGTAAACTCCGATGGCAGCGCGGAGATTGCCGCAACAACGAAAAACGATGTTGTAAAGATGATATCTGACAGCACAGAAAAGCCGTCCGATGAGCTTAAGGACAAAATAATGAGGGAATTGGATAAATAAAAGCAGACCGCACAGCTTGACCAAAGCAGACATAAAAAGTTAAATCCAGAGAAGTCTTGAGTTCTTCTCTGGATTTAATTATTATTTGTCAATATATCGGAATATTTTCAGCCGATCACTCCATACGCACTTTCTTATATACAGATTCCAGTTCGTGCTTTGCGCCTGTGAAATGTGGCCATTCACCTATTCCACCAAGTCCGTCATTGTAACATCTTGGAATGATGTGTATATGAAAATGCGGCAATGATTGACCTGCGGATTCATCGTTCGCACTCATTATATCAACACCGTCATACTCACAATTATCGACCAGATGATTGGAGACCAATTTGACTGTGTTGATCATTGCGTTCAATGTTTCATGATCACAATCCAGTATATTTTTGTAATGCTTTTTTGGAATTACCAAAATATGTCCGTCAACATCCTTCGCTATATCCAAAAACGATATCGTTGATACATCTTCATATACCTTCAGACACGGCTGTGTTCCATTTGCAATTTTGCAGAAAATGCAGTTTTCCATTTCGCATACCCCCTTTTGGTTTTTTACTCGAAACTGTAAAGCGCTTAATTATCACCAAGCAATTATTTAAGGAGCTTCTTCAGATAATATCCCGTATAGGATTCCTTGTTCTTCGCGATATCCTCGGGCGTACCCTTTGCAAGCACTGTGCCGCCCTTATCTCCGCCCTCAGGACCCATATCTATGATATAATCCGCCGTCTTGATAACGTCGAGGTTATGCTCTATAACAAGCACTGTATTTCCGCTGTCGGTGAGCCTTTGGAGAATATCGATAAGCTTTCGTACATCGGCTGTATGAAGTCCTGTTGTAGGCTCGTCAAGGATATAGATAGTCTTGCCTGTGGAGCGCTTTGCAAGCTCTGTCGCAAGCTTTATACGCTGAGCCTCGCCTCCCGAAAGAGTAGTTGAGCTCTGCCCTATCTTAATATAACCGAGTCCGACCTCTTCAAGTGTGCGCATCTTGTTTGCTATTTTAGGAATATTGGCAAAGAACTCAACGCCCTCGGAAACGGTCATTTCAAGCACGTCATAGATATTCTTGCCCTTGTATTTTACTTCAAGCGTTTCGCGGTTGTAGCGGTGGCCCTTGCACACCTCGCAAGGCACATAAACATCAGGCAGGAAGTGCATCTCTATCTTCAGTATACCATCGCCCTCGCAGGCTTCGCATCTGCCGCCCTTTGTATTGAACGAAAATCTTCCCGGACCGTAGCCGCGTGTTTTCGCGTCATTGGTCTGAGAAAACAGCTCGCGGATATCATTGAATACGCCTGTATATGTCGCAGGGTTACTGCGCGGAGTTCTTCCTATCGGCGACTGGTCTATCATGATGACCTTGTCAAGGTGCTCGATACCTGTCATATCTGTAAACTTACCGGGACGCGTTCTTGCGCGGTTCAGCTTTGCAACAAGATGTTTGTAGACTATCTCATTTACAAGCGAGCTCTTGCCGCTTCCCGAAACTCCTGTTACGCAGGTGAAAACTCCTATCGGAATATCAACATCTATCTTTTTCAGGTTGTTTTCCGCAGCACCGAACACCTTCAGCCACTTTTCAGAGGGCTTTCTGCGCTCTTCAGGCACGGGTATCTTCATAGCGCCGCTGAGATATTGTCCTGTCAGCGACTTCTTACATTTCATAAGGCCCTCGACATCGCCGCTGTACAGCACCTCTCCGCCATTCACACCTGCGGCAGGTCCGATATCCACGATATAGTCCGCCGCGCGCATGGTATCCTCGTCATGCTCGACTACGACCAGTGTATTTCCAAGGTCGCGGAGTCTTTTCAGCGTTGCGATAAGCTTGTCGTTATCGCGCTGGTGCAGACCTATACTGGGCTCGTCTAGGATATACAGTACACCCATGAGCGAGCTGCCTATCTGTGTCGCGAGTCGTATGCGCTGGCTCTCACCGCCCGACAGCGTTCCCGCCGAGCGCGTAAGATTAAGGTACTCAAGTCCCACGCTGCGAAGGAAGCCCAGGCGCTCCTTTATCTCCTTTAAGAGCTGCTCCGCGATAAGCTTATCGCGTCCCGAAAGCTCAAGTGCATTAACAAAATCCAGTGCATCCACAACGCTCATGCTGCAGAATTCGTGGATATTCTTACCGCCTACCGTTACTGACAGCGCCGCCTTATTAAGACGCTGTCCATGGCACTCGGGACACTCGACATCGCTCATAAGCTCCTCTAAGGTATCGCGGGAATAGTTGCTGTTTGTTTCGTGATAACGGCGCTCAAGGTTGTTGATAACACCCTCGAAATCAGTGTAGAACTGACCGCCGCCCTGTGTTTTTGGGCGCTTTATCAGTATCTTCTCGCCCTTAGTTCCGTACAGTATCTCGTTCATCGCTGCTTCGGGGATCTCCGCCACGGGCTGCTCTACCGAGAAGCCGTGCTTTTCGGCAAGCGCGTCCATATACATCGCCGCAATGCTGCCATCGGTGTAATTCCAGCCGAAAGCTTTTATCGCTCCGCCCTTGATAGACAGATTCAGATTAGGTACTATCAGATCAGGGTCTACCCTGCGCGACGCACCGATTCCTGTGCACTTAGGGCACGCGCCGTAAGGATTGTTGAACGAGAACATTCGCGGTACAAGCTCCTCGATGCTGACACCGTGTTCGGGGCAGGCGTAGCTCTGCGAGAAATGAAGTTCTTCACCGTCGATTATATCGATATACACAAGGCCGCCTGTGAGCGAGCCTGCCTGCTCGATACTGTCGGTAAGGCGCGACTTTATGCCGTCCTTAATTACAAGGCGGTCAACAATTATCTCAATACTGTGCTTCTTATTCTTTTCAAGGCTTATCTTCTCAGAAAGGTCGTACATAATGCCATCGACTCTGACTCTTGCAAAGCCTGACTTGCGCGCTGCCTCAAACTCCTTCTGGTGCTCGCCCTTACGCTGTCTAACTACAGGCGCAAGCACCTGGAATTTAGTCTTTTCGGGAAGCTCCATCACCCTGTCAACTATCTCGTCGACCGTCTGCTGCTTGATCTCTCTGCCACACTCTGGGCAATGAGGAACACCAATCCTCGCGTACATCAGGCGGAGATAGTCATAAATCTCGGTAACAGTTCCGACTGTGGAGCGCGGATTCTTTGAAGTGGTTTTCTGATCTATGGAAATAGCGGGAGAAAGCCCCTCAATGCTGTCAACATCGGGTTTTTCCATCTGACCAAGGAACATTCTCGCATAGGAGGAAAGGCTCTCCATATATCTGCGCTGACCATCAGCAAAAATAGTATCAAATGCAAGGCTGGATTTACCCGAACCTGAAAGACCAGTCATTACTATAAGCTTATCGCGCGGGATCGTAAGGTCAATATTTTTGAGGTTGTGCTCACGCGCGCCTTTTATAACAATTTTATCGTTTGCCAATTTCTTTTGTCCTTTCAGTTATCTTTCTAAAACATAATAATCGCCGTATTCAGTGCCATCATGACCGATTATTTTTTCCGAGTACGGCTCAAAGCCGAATCTCTTTAACGCAGCTATCCTCTCGGCAGCCTGCGGCACTGCTTTTGTGACAACTATATCGAAATAATCGAACAGCACATCACAAAGCCACAGCAGCTCAGATATCACATCTTTTTTCTCGTAATCACTGCGCAGATCAAGACGCAGTATTCCACGCTCTTTTTCACCGCAAAGCTCGACAGTGCCTATTGCCTCGCCAATCATCTTGTTCGTTATCGTCCAGCGCACAAAGTATCTGTTCTCATATGAAAACTTCCAGAAATCTATCGCCTGCTTCATTCGCTCCATAGTAGTGTAGTGAAAATCGTCCCCGTTGCAGTTATCGCTGTTAAACAGCGGCACAGCTTTTTCGTCTGAGTAGACTTTCAGCAGTTCAGCGCAATCCTCTGCCGTGGTGTAACGCAGAGAAAAATGTATGCCATCAATAAACTGAAAGTTTTTGTACAATATTTCTGTCATAGCCGCTCCTTTTTGTGATTTCCCAAAACCTCTCTGAAAAACCTCGCGAAGCCATTTTTCTCCTCATACTGCGGTCTTTCTGAATCGTAGCAGTACTCGCCATTTTCGATGTATTTCGAGAGGCTGTCCAACGGATATCCATCCACACGCTTTTCATGAGGAACAGCGGTTATCAGAAACGGATCCCAGCTGATATCATCTGAAAACTCGGTGTAGATGTGATGCTCGTCCAGCACAAAGCATATCGCATTGCGGTAGCGGGCAACTATGTCACCATACTTTGCCGCAAGTCCTCCGTAGTACTCTATCATCTCGTCATCAGTGAGATGCTTGCCGTTTACATTACGGACGTGTACCTTTGGCGAAAACTCGGGCAGGCTATCAAAATACAGACCGCTGTCGCACGAAAAAACAGGCATACCAAAAGCCTTGTAATAGGCTCTTGCCTTTAATTCGGCATTTTCAAGCGGTGTATCTCCTGTTTCATCGACTTCGGGTATCTCGCCCTGCATATCGTTAAGTGAAACAAGCTCTATATCAAGCTCTGACAACCATTCACGCATACTGTTCAGCTTTGCGGGATTGGTCGTTCCGTATAATATCTTCATATCAGTCCTGCAATTCCTTTATCTTGTCGCGCAGGAACGCAGCGTGCTCGAAGTCAAGCAGCTTTGCAGCCTTCTTCATCTCGGCTGTATACTGCGCAATGAGCTTCTCGCGCTCCGCTCTCGGCAGCCACTTTGCGCCCTTCTTGCCCTTACCTGTCGGTGCGTCAGACTTCTTGGTTATCTCCAGAACATCGCGTATCTCCTTGATGATAGTCTTGGGGACGATACCGTGCTCCTCGTTGTATTTCATCTGTATCTCGCGGCGGCGGAGCGTTTCAGTGATAGCAAGCTCCATACTGCGCGTTACGCTGTCCGCGTACATGATAACTGTGCCCTCAGCGTTTCGTGCTGCACGTCCTATCGTCTGCACAAGCGAGGTCTCGCTTCTGAGGAAGCCCTCCTTGTCTGCATCAAGTATCGCCACAAGAGACACCTCAGGGATATCAAGACCCTCTCGCAGCAGGTTTATGCCAACAAGCACGTCAAACACGCCGCTTCTGAGGTCGCGGATAAGCTCCATTCGTTCGATAGTGTCAACGTCATGGTGCATATAGCGAACCTTTATATCAGCGCGCTCGAGATACGCAGTGAGATCCTCTGCCATCTTCTTTGTGAGCGTAGTTACAAGCACGCGCTCCTTTTTCTCTACACGCGTGTTTATCTCCGAAATAAGGTCCTCTATCTGACCCTCTGTGGGCTTTACGATCACCTCGGGGTCGAGCAGTCCTGTGGGACGTATCACCTGCTCCACTATCTGCGTAGAACGCTCCTTCTCGAACTCGCCGGGAGTAGCGGAAACGAACACAACCTGCTCAACCTTGTCGTAGAACTCGTCGAAATTCAGCGGTCGGTTATCGTATGCGGACGGCAGTCTGAAGCCATAATCTATCAGATTTTTCTTTCTTGCATGGTCGCCGCCGAACATTCCGCGCACCTGTGGAAGCGTCACATGACTCTCGTCCACAAACAGCAGCCAGTCATCAGGGAAATGGTCTATAAGCGTTACAGGTGTAGAGCCTGCAGGTCTGCCCTGAAGCACTCTCGAATAGTTCTCGATGCCCTTGCACATTCCTATCTCGCCCAGCATCTCCATGTCGTAGCGCGTACGCTGCTCGATACGCTGAGCCTCGATAAGCTTGTTGTTTTCAGTGAAGAACTGCACCTGCTGCTCCATTTCGGTCGTGATGTCCTCCAGAGCACGGCGCAGATTGTCCCTGCCAACGATATAATGCGACGCAGGGAATATCATAGCATGAAGCAATGTGGACTTCACATTACCGGTTACCACATCGAACTCGCTGATGCGGTCTATCTCGTCACCAAAGAACTCTACTCGCACCGCGGTCTCATTTGTAGCACCTGCGGGGAATATCTCCACCACATCACCCTTTACGCGGAAGCGGTTACGCTGAAAGGCGATCTCGTTGCGCTCATACTGCATCTCCACAAGACGCGCGATGACCTCGTCGCGGTCTATCTCCTGTCCCTGACGAATAGACAGCGTATTTGAACGATAATCCTCAGGCGAGCCAAGCGAATATATACAGCTCACACTCGCAACGATTATAACGTCCCTGCGTTCTGCGAGCGCAGCAGTTGCTGAATGGCGCAGGCGGTCTATCTCGTCGTTTATCGCGCTGTCCTTTTCAATATAAGCATCAGTTGAGGGAATATACGCCTCGGGCTGGTAATAGTCATAGTAAGACACAAAAAATTCCACTGCGTTGTTAGGAAAAAACTCCTTAAATTCACTGCAAAGCTGTGAGGCAAGCGTCTTGTTGTGCGCGAGCACCAACGTTGGCTTGTTGACCTTTGCTATGATATTCGCCATGGTGAACGTCTTGCCTGAGCCTGTTACGCCAAGCAGGGTCTGCTCTTTATCTCCGCGCAGTATGCCCTCGCTGAGATCTGCGATAGCCTCGGGCTGGTCACCCGTGGGCGCGTATTTTGAATGAAGCTCGAATCTATCCATAAATCAACCTCTGATAAAAGCTTTATCAATTGAACCATATATCAGGCAGCATCCTTGCCTGACGCATAGAAAATGTTTCGTGCTGACAGACGATAATGTGGTCCAGCAGCTCTATACCTACGCCCTTAAGCGTTATTGCTGCGCGCCTAGTGGACGCAACATCCATTGCAGAAGCCAGTGCCGCGCCGTTAGGATGGTTATGCACGAGAATTACATTTCTGCACTGTGATTTTATCGCCTTCTCAACGATAGTCTTCAGGTCAAACTGCACAGCATGGGTAACGCCCCTTGAAAGCTGGAACTCGCGTATCAGCGCATGGGCATCATCAAGAAGCAGCACATGGAGCACCTCTATCTTGCAGTCGCGAAGCAGCCCCTTGCAGTATTTCATGACAACATCTGTATCACGAAGTATAAAGCCCGTAAAATCCTCATGTGCGTGACGGCGTGCAAAGTCCTTGATAAAGCATAGCATTGACGCTGCATGATGACCTACGCCGTCGACCTGCATAAGATCCTCATAATCAGCCGCCATAACACCGTCAAGTGAACCGAAACGGTTTATAAGCGCGTGCGCGATATCGTTTGTATTTCGTCTTGTATAGCAGGAATACAGCAGTATCTCAAGCACTTCATGATCCTGAAACGTATCCATTCCGTGGTCAAGATAGCGCTTTATCATACGCTGGCGATGACCCTTATGTATATTTTCCTGATCTGCCATAATATAAACCTCCTGCTATAAAATAATATTTATACCTATAATGATTATATTGTATTTATGCGAGTTTTGTCAAGGGCGCAGCCATACAATAACAACGCCTTTCAGCAACACTAAGTGTGCATATTTCACAAAAACATGAACAAAACAGCACGGTGTTTTTCTCACAAAAATAAAGGACCTTAAAAAAGGTCCTTTATATAATGCACATCAAGACTCGGAAAGATAATCCTTATCATAATGACCATAAAGATCGATATAGATAACGTTGTTTCCTTTATACGTTATCCGCAGTTTTTCGCCTGTGGAATTATTCGCGTTGTAGCTGTTGTCATACCTGTTCATATCCTTGTTGAAGCCTGCCGCGATGCACTGCTGCACATACTCCTCATAATCCGCAGGAGTCATATTTTCGATATAGACAGAATAGCTGTTCTTGTTATCATAAGCAATCTTGCCTGACAGCGATGGCGGAGCGGGTATCATAGCTCCGATGCCGTACTGCGGCCAGATAATGGGAGTGAAATTCATCGGGAAATCCAGCGTCATCTTCATCTGACGATTTCCTGCGGTGTACTTGATATTCAGCTTGTAGCCGTCCTCGCTGAATGCCGTGAAGCTGGTCTCATATCCTGTTTCTTCGATATTAAAGCCCTTTTCCCTGCAAGTATCGCAGTAAGCAAAATACTGATCCTTTGTGATATCACCGACTATCACCGTGGTGCTATCCTTGCTTTCGCTTGTATATGTACCGACCTCTGACGGCGGCTTCGGTAGCACCTTTGATACTGTGTGACTATCCCAGTTCAGCGCAGATAGCTCAGCGGGTGCGTCAAGCTTAAGCGTCATCTCGCTTCCCGAACGGTAGTACGACACATAAAGGCAATAGCCCTCGGCATTGTATGCCTCATAGGAGTTATTGTTTTTCTGCGCCTCGACCTCGTAACCAAGCTCCTTGCAGGCAAGGACGTAATTATAATAGTCCTCCTCCGGGACATTATAGATATCGAGCCAGAGTTCGACCTCGGAATTATCGTTTATATCGAATTTCTTAGAGTTAGGCTCGGGGATCTCGTCCTTAAGGAAAATGATATTCCAGTCTGTATCTCCAACCAGCACAGTTTCATTGCCGATGTTTCCAAGCACGGGGAAAATGAGGATTATAGCCACAACTACACATACAGTGTGGAGATGATGGGTCTTGTCCTTGATTATCCTCATACCCATCAGCCATGCCGCCGCGAAGCACAAAGCCTGCAATATAGCCAGCACACCTGAAACCACATAGAAATCGACAAAGAACAGCAGCGAAACTAATACGCAAAGCACAAAGCCTACTATCAGAAGCTTTGACGAAAAGCGCTTTTTGAACTTATTCGCTTCAGCCTGTTCCTTTTCCTTGTTTTTCTGCTCCTGTGCCTTCAGCTTAAGACGCTCAGCGCTCTTTATCTTTGCGATCTGTATCTCTTTATACGATTCCGATCTTATCTTCTCTATCTGCACCGCTTCGCTTTCAAGCAGCATTTCTTTCGCACCACAAAACGGGCACATAAGCACCTGACTGCCCTCGTCAACGCTCAGCGCACCACCACAGCTGTTGCAGATAAGCGATACTTTTCGCACAGCGTTTTCAGCCTCAACAGATACTTCTTGCTCTTTATTCATCATTGCACCCCGCATTTCAACCAATACTGAAATCAGTATAGCATATTTGGAAATTTTAATCAAGTACCTAACATGGTTCTTGACACGAAAACATCACCATGATATAATATCAACGCTCCCTTTCGGAGCATTTTTGCTGACTGCCAAAGGAGGAATTATGAACGCTTTAGATTTCATCGGCATAACGGAAAAAAACCGAGATACATTTCATGACCTCATGCAAGCTTACGCCAAAGAGCTTGACGAGCACCAGCACCGCAATACCGACCCCGAGATCCTGAAAAGATGGACTGACAGTATTATCGCAAAGCAGCACGACTCCACACGCTGTCTGAAGCTGTGTTATGACAACAAGGAGCTTATAGGCTTCCTTTATGGAAGGATCGACCGACCAGAGGATAAAGGCTGCAAGCGTGTCGGCTGGGGATATATAATGGAATTTTACGTTGTCCCCGAGCAGCGACGCAAGGGATATGGCAAGATAATGTACGGTCATCTCGAAGCTTTTTTCAAGGCAGAACGCGTAAACGGAATTTATCTCACCGTTGACCCCGTTACGGGGAAGCCGTTCTGGGAGGCTATGGGATTCAGCTCCACGGGAGAGCGCTCACCTGATAATGGGCAGGAGATATACGAAAAAGTCCTTTCATAAACTTAATATAATACAAAACGCCCCACTCAAACGAGTGGGGCGAAGTTGTTTATTCAGTTCCTGCTATTACTTAGAGAGCTTCTTAGCGCTGTAAGTTGTGTGCAGGATCTCGTGAGCCTTGTGGCTGTTGGGCTCGCCAAGGAACTCATCGTACAGAGCCTTAACATCGGGGTTCTCGTGAGAGAATCTCAGTGTGTTAGCCTCGTCGATGCTGTACAGAACCTTTGCTCTTTCAGCACGGATATCTGTGAAGTTGCGAACCCCAGCGGGAACGATGATCTGCCCGCCGCCGTTTACGCAGCCGCCGGGACA
>JAZQEQ010000035.1:0-8119 GCA_045539055.1 Oscillospiraceae bacterium
ATTCGGAATATGCGCGGCGGAAGCTCAGACAGGCAGCGGCGCAGCCTGC
Organism: Oscillospiraceae bacterium; assembly: GCA_045539055.1. Lineage (GTDB taxonomy): Bacteria > Bacillota > Clostridia > Oscillospirales > Ruminococcaceae > CAG-115. The sequence continues at coordinate 50 of JAZQEQ010000035.1, forward strand.
ATTATAATGGGAGCGCTGCTGAGCGGCTGCTTCACAAAGTACGGAAAGCTGACACGGGCGATAGGTTTTCTGTTTTTCGGATGTGCGGCGGCACTGATTTCGGGGCAGGACGTCAGCGCTTGGAAGCTGTTTGCTGATATGCTGACGGGCGGGATGCTGTTCGTTTTGCTACCTGTCGAAAAAATAGGCGCGGCCGAGTCGGATTTTTCCGACAAAACGGTAGCCATGATGCTGCGAGAGCGATTGTGCTTTGCGGCGGATGCTATTTCGGGAGTGAGCAGCGGACTTAATGCGGCTGCCGATACACTGGAGCGCAGGTATTCCACAACGCTTCAGCAGGTAGCTGAGGACGCGGCGGACCGCGCCTGCAGAAATTGCCCCAACAGTATGATATGCTGGGGAGAGAAGTACGAGCTTTTCCGCGCTGAGTTCAACCGCCTTGTAAAGCTCGTACGCAGCGGAGCGGAGCTTACCGAGCAGTCGTTTTCGCCGCTGGTCGCACAGGAATGCATAGGACGCACGGCGGTCATACGGGGGATAAAGTCTGCGTATTCGCGGTATCAGACTGCAATGTCTGACGAGCGCAGGATACGCGAGTTGCGTAGGATATACACAGAACAGCTGGCTTCGGTGCATGATATACTTGAGGACATGGGATACTCGGCGGGCAGGGGCGGCGGCAAGAACAGAACTGCCGAAAAACGCGCCGAAAAAGCGCTTTCCGACTGTGGGCTTAAGGAGCCCACCGCATTCATAAGCCATGACAGGCGCGGCCGCATACTGCTGGAGGCATACGGCAGCGGCGAGCTGCGTACCGACAGGGAATATCTTGGCGAGCTTCTGATAAATGCGCTGGGGCGCGAGCTGGAGCTGCCCGAGGTCAGCGGCAGCGCGGACAGGCTTCGAGTGACGACCGTTGAGCGTACACAGTTCTCGGCGGAGATAGGAGTCTGCCAGCTCTCGAAGGGCAAGAACAGGGTGTGCGGTGATTGCTATGACAGCTTTACCGATCCCTCGGGAACGCTGTATGTGATACTTTCGGACGGCATGGGCAACGGCAGCAGGGCGAGGATAGACTCGGCGCTTGCCTGTTCGATGCTGTCAAAGCTGCTGAAAAGCGGCATTTCGATGGGCGCGGCATTGGAAACGGTCAACACCTCGCTGATGGTGAAATCAGCCGACGAGAGCTTTGCTACTCTTGATATATGCAGGATAGACCTTAACACGGGCGAGTGCATGGTTTTCAAGGCTGGCGCGGCTACTACTTATATTAAATGTGCGGACAGGCTGGTGAGAGCAAGCCTTGACTCGCCGCCTGCAGGTACAGGCGGCAGACTCACTGTTCCTGCACAACGGTTTACGGTAGGAAATGGTGATGTTATCATCATGACGACCGATGGCGCAGTGCTTGACGAGCACTGGCTGTCGCATGAGCTTTCGGTAAAATGCGATGTACAGGAGCTTTCCGAGAAGATAGCACGCACCGCAAGAGCCGCGGAAAACGGCAGAGAGGATGATATCAGCGTGATCGCGGTTTCTGTTGGTCGATGATTGACAACTGTGCCTTTCCGTGGTATACTTAATTAGATGGTATACTTTGTTGAAAAGGCGGTGATATCATGTCTGACAGCAGTGATCTTCGCGTTATAAAGACACGAAGGCTAATTAAAAATGCGCTTATTGAGCTTATGGCGGAAAAAGAAGTTTCCGCTATCACTATAACCGAGTTATCGGAAAAGGCGCTTATCAACAGAAAGACCTTTTATCGCCATTATGGTACTGTTACAGAAGTCGTCACCGAAATAGAGAACGAGATACTTTCCGAGTTTGCCGAGGCGCTGCGCAACGCAAACAAGAGCTGCCTTGATATCGGAGGTATCGTTGCCGATATAAGCGAGCTTCTTGTAAGGCGCAGGGAGTATTTTGCCAAGATGACCAAGCTTAATCCCGATCTTTTCAGCAAGGGCAGGATCAAGGCAATGCTGAGGCGTGCGATGGAAGTATCGCTTAAAAGCGGTGGCGCATTGATGGACCGCGAAACGCTGGCGGCAGCATCACAATTTGCGGTTTCGGGCGTGCTCTCGCTCTATGCGGAGTGGTTCGACAACGGCTGTCACGGAAATCTTGACCACGTTACAGATGTGGCTAAGCACATGATAATCTCAGGACTTAGCGCGTATGTTTCGGAGGACAAGCTTAAGAGTATCAATATATAGATCGTATAATTTATGCGTTTTATAACTAAGAGTAAACAGCTGTTCCGTTCGGAGCGGCTGTTTTTATTAAAAAATCAAAACAAATGTAACCGTATGGCTCGCAGGATTGTATTATCGGTGAAAGCGCTTTTAAGGAGTATTCAATGGAAAACGAACAGCTTACCCAATACATAAGAAAATACGGCGATACGGTCTACAGGGTCGCATACAATTTTGTGAAAGCTCACGCTGACAGCGAGGATATCGTTCAGGAGACCTTTCTGAAGCTGTACCGCTCAGACAAAGGGTTCGACAGTGAGGAGCACATAAAGGCGTGGCTCATCCGCGTGGCGGCAAATCTCGCAAAAAACCACATAAAATCACCTGCGCAGAGCAGGCGGTCGGAGCTGGATGAGAGCCTGCCTGCACCGGAAGCAGAGGACAGAGAGCTTCATGCGGCAATGCGGGAGCTGCCCGAGAAATACGGGATAGTCATTTATCTGCATTATTTTGAGGGCTACGGCACGCGCGAGATAGCGTCTATGCTGAAGATCACCGAGTCCAATGTCAAGGCTCGACTTAAACGAGGGCGGGAGAAGCTGAGAGCTTTTCTCGAGGATTGAGAGGTATACAAATATGAATAAATTAAACGAATATTACAATGAGTTAAACATGAAAGCGACTCCCGAGGATATGGCACAGCGCGTTATCAGCGCCGATACTGCCGAAAAGCCGAAGTGCATGGCATTCAGAAAGCCTGCTGTTATTGCGGCTGCTGCGGCAGTGCTGATGGTGGGCGGAGTTACCGCAGGCGCGGCAACGGGCCTTTTCAACTTCAATGAGGTGTTCGATACCGTATCGGTTGAGGACGAGGCTTTTGGTCAGACGCTTCTGGGTGGTGTGAGCAATTTGAAGGCAACTGTTTCAAACGATGATTATGTTGTCGAGCTTAAGGGCGTGACAGGCTCTCATGCATCGCTTCTTGCGAATATCGAGATATCCCGTGCTGACGGTCAGCCTATAACAGCGTTAAGGGATGTAAATGTAGGGGTCTCTGATATAATACTGCAGAACGCTTCAACAAGCTTCAGCGGCGGTGGCTGGAGCTCTCAAATCAACGCGGAGGGCAAGCTGAGTATCGACTGGGAGTACCGTTTGAGCTATGATGACCTGCTTAACGGCAAGGAGTCTGTAGAGGGCGCAACAGTGATCGGCGGAAGCGTTAATTTTGACGACAACGGAGAGGCTGTGCCGCTTGACTGGAAGCTGGAGTTTGACTACGCGCCCTCCGAGGAGAGCCTCAGATCCGTAAAGGCAGTCGATACAGACGAAAACTGCACGCTTTGCAGTGAATTTAACGAAGGCGGCGAGCACAAGGAGCTTGAGTGCGATATTTCGGATATCATGCTTACAAGCACATTCGGTGTTATACGCGGTGTTATTACTGATGAAGTATTTCTTATGCCCTGCCGCGAAGATAATGACATAAAACTCATTAAAAACGACGGCACCGAGATAAATACAAAGATAGGAAGTATGAACGGCGATGACGACGGCAACAGTCTGAACTTTATACTGCATTATTTAGAGAATGAAAGCATCTATTCGGATGAGCTTGCTGTAAATCTCGCCGAGATAGAGGCGATCTCTATCAACGGCACAGTTTACGAGCTTTCCTGATCCCCTTTTCCCATAAAAACGATCCCCACAGGTTATGTGGGGATCAATTTTTGTATAAATTGATTGTGTTATTACAGAAAGTTATTGATTTTCCATCATCGGAAGCAGCTTTTTTCTAAGCGGCAAGGCTAGCGCACAGGCCGCGGCTATCTTGATGATATCTCCGATAAGGAACGGAATTACGCAGGCTGCGAGTGCCGCGACAAGCTCCGAGCCTGTGAATACCATAAACCAGGCAGTGCCGACAGCGTAGAGCGCGACCGTACCGAGTGCCATTCCTGCTGCCATAGCCCACAGTTTGCCGCCGAAACGCTGCGTAAAAAGCGCGGCAAGAAAAGCGCAGGGGAGATAGCCGATTATGTAGCCGCCTGTCATGCCCGAAAGCACAGCAAAGCCGCCCATAAAGCCCGAAAAAACAGGCACACCGACAAGACCTATAAGGATGTAGACTCCGACAGCAGCGCAGGACCTCGCTTTGCCGAGCAAGACCGCTGTGAGATATACTGCAAAGGTCGCGAGCGACAGCGGCACAGCTCCCATTGGGATGCTGAACGGCGCGAAAACACATATTACAGCTGCCATTATCGCTGTGAATACCATTGTGCGCACCGAAAACTTGTGTTTGTTAGTCATATTTCGTTGCGGTTTTCGAGCGCTTTCTGCAGAGTTACGTCATCTGCAAATTCCAGCGCCGAGCCTGCGGGCAGACCGTATGCAAGGCGCGACACCTTGATGCCCATCGGCTTTATGAGTCTGCCGATGTAAACTGCGGTAGCCTCACCCTCAACAGTGGGGTTTGTTGCCATGATGACCTCTTTCGCGGTCGCAAGGCGGGACATAAGCTCCTTTATCTTGAGGTTTTCCGCGGTTATTCCATCCATAGGGGACAGCAGACCGTGCAGTACATGGTAAGAGCCGTCATAACCGCCCGAGCGTTCAAATGCGGAAACATCCTTAGGTGACTCCACAACGCAGATAACATCCTTGTCGCGGTCGTCGTCGCTGCAAAGCTCGCACAGGTCGCGGTCGGTGAAATTCTGGCAGCATCTGCACAGCTGCACGCCGCGGCGCGCCTTTACAAGCGCAGAAGCAAACTCGTCAACTTCTTCCGCAGGCAGATTGAGCATATAGTAAGCCAATCTTTGTGCGGTCTTGATGCCGACTCCCGGGAGTTTTGCAAATTGCTCCGCCGCAAGCGCGAGAGGAGCGGAAATAAATTCAGCCATTTTAATTCTCCAAACTAATCTCAAATTCAGTATCGTAAATATTTATCCCGTTTTCGGGTAGTATATTCTGTCGCGAGGACACATAAAGCGGAAGAGCTGCGCCGTATTGGGGCTCGGACATCTTATATCCGCTGTACAGCACCACGTCCGCGGTACATTCAGTATCACCTGATCTGGCACAGGCAAATGTCAGCTCGCCGACGCTTATTTCTTTCACAAGCTGAGTTGTGACATCGGCTTCGGGGCATCTTTGCAGGATATATTCTGCGGCATTTTCATTAGTAGAAACTGTATCTATCGGATAAGTCCTGTAAAGCGCGGATATGAGCCTTGCGCCTGTCGGCTGAAGCTCGGATGCTGATATAAACTCGATATTCGTGATACCGTTGCGCATAAGGCAGTCGGAAAGAGCATCGGATAGCTCCGCGCCGCCTCCGCAGATAAGTATCGTGGCGGTATTGCGTTCACATATTAAGGCGGCACCGCTTGTGCCGTCCGAAACGAAATCCACCTTATTCCTTGTAAGCGTAGAAAAGATGCAGAACACCAGCGACACAGCAACTGCTCCACCCGCAGTAATAAGCCCTTTGCCGAAAAGCTTTTTCGGCAGAAGCATCGCGGCGCTTAAGCCTACAACACATACACCTGCGAGTATCGGGGTAAACCTGTCGTCCATAGCAAGCCAGAATACAGTGCTGCTTCCCATGCCCATTATCAGTTGATATGCGATATTTATAAGAATGCTCACAGGAATGAGTGTTGCCGCTATTCCAGTTACTGCAAAGAACACGGCAAAGGTAAGTATCAGCGTAAATAACGGGGTCAGCAGAACAGTTGCGAAGACACCGATAAGTGATATTCCTCCGAAGCAGTAGATACTTACAGGTGCAATGCAGATAACAGCGCACACTGACGTAACGACAGACTCGATGATCTTTCTTACGAATGCGGGAAGTCTTCGGGTGTAAAGGCTTATAAATCTGTTGCAGCGGCTGCCGATAACTGATACTCCGAATACGCCGAGAACGGACATCTGAAAGCCTGCGCTGAGCATGACGTATGGTGTAAAGATGGTCATTACAAGCACTGCTACACAAAGAGAATTAAGGCTCTCCGCTTTCCTGTTGAACAAGCCGCCGCAGTAATGCAGGATAAGCATTATTCCCGCACGAAGCACAGTGGGCTCCGCACCGAAGAACATCACAGCAAGCGGTATGTAGGCAATAGCGGTCAGCGCTCTCAGCTTCGGACGCTTTGTTCCTGAAAGCTCCAGCAGCACTGTCATGATTATCACGAAATGCATACCTGAAACGGCGGTAAAATGCATAACGCCGCTTATCTTGGCAGCCTGGCGAAGCTCGGGAGAAAAATCGCCCGTATCGCCGAAAACAAGTCCTTTTACAAGCTCCTTGCCATCGCCCGAAATATTATCTGTGATATCATCACACAGGCAGATGCGGTATTCGTCAATTACACGGTCAAGGCTGAATTCGGGGCGGAAAACAGAGTGTATCTTCTCAATAGTGCCTGAGAGATACTGACGCTCGGCTTCATAAGTCTTCTGCAGCTTCTTAAGCGCAATGTCAGCTGTAATGACATCGCCTGTCATGTATTCATCGTCATCGAAAAAGCTTATCACGGTCGAAGCTCCGTTTATCTCGGTGTTGCACGAGTATAGAGCATATCCTCCGAGATCACGCACGCTTTTTACTGTACAGGCGAGCGTCTGCGTTGTGCCGTCAGCGGCAAGCACAGGCTCGCGCACAGCATAATTATAACAGCTTATCGCCACCATTCCGAGGCATAAGGCTATCGCGCTCACAAGAAGCTTTCGGTGCGAGAGCGCGAGAACTAAGCATATCAGTGCCGTCAGAATGATCAGTAAGACCGCTGTTGTACCTGCGTTTGCAGCGAACAGTATACCGAGTGCAAATAACGGCGCGATGCGCACGGGGTAGAGCTTGAATATTGAATTATTGTTCATATTGAGAAGCGGTCTTCGTTAAAAGACCGCTTGGTATTGGCATTACATAAAGCCGGGGAAGGAAACGCCGCCTGTTACCTTTTCCATTTCAGCAGCACCGTACTCGTCAACTTCCTTGAGTATCTCGTTTACGCCGCTGATGATGAGGTCCTGCAGCATCTCGATATCATCGGGATCAACGACCTCGGGCTTGAGGGTAACGGACTTAAGCTGCTTGTCGCCTGTCATAACGAGCTCAAGCGCACCGCCGCCTACCTGCTTTGTAAATTCCTTTACAGCAAGCTCTTCCTGGACCTTTTCCATGTCCTCCTGCATCTTCTGTGCTTTTCTTACCATAGCGTTCATGTTGCCGACGCCTGCGTTCTGATATTCCTTGGGTAATCTTGCTTTCATCTGTGTAATTCCTTTCACTTTTTGATTTCGATATCTATACCGAGCTGCTTTGCTTTTTCGAGCAGCTCCTTAACGGCGGGATTTTTCTCCTCTTCCGTTTCTTCCTTTATCTCGCCCACGACTATCGCGCGGACATTTTTGCCTATGACCTTGCTGAGTTCCTTTTCGAGCTCGCCATAGCCATGCTCCTTGACCTGATTTAACAGCAGGAGATTTCCCGAATGTATCTCAAGCATGCCGTCTGCGTTGACAGTGGCAGTGGAGTCATCCAGCATAAAGCCGACCATTCCCGGAATAAGCTCGATACAGGACTTCCAGAACTCGGGAGTCATATCAGGCAGCTTTGCGGCTGTCGGTACGAGCTCTTCGGGCTTTTCCTCTGCAACGGGCTGCACCTGTTCAGTCGGGAGTTCAGGCATCTCGGGAGCCTTTGGCTTTTCTTCCACTGGGGGAAGAGTATCGAACTCTCTTGGCGGCGCAAATTCCTCGGGCGGCATATCAGGCAGCGGCACGGAGAAATCCTCCTGTACTGCGGGAGCGCTGTTCAGCTCGGGCATCGGAGGCTCGTCCGCTGTAGGAGCGGAAGCTGCCT
>JAZQEQ010000036.1:0-12579 GCA_045539055.1 Oscillospiraceae bacterium
CCGCTTGGCCTCCGACTTGTGCGTCGAGCTCGTTGCAGGCACAAATGCGTCCGTTACCGATACAAGAAAGACTCTCCCCGGACTTCGTGCATTGCAGAAGTATTCCGTGCTCGCAGGCGGTGGCAGAAATCACCGCTATAATCTAACCGATGCGGCTATGCTTAAGGATAACCACATCGATGCATACGGCGGTATCACAGCGGCTGTTACAGAGCTTCGCAAAAAGGCAGGACATATGCTCCAGATCGAGGTCGAAACGCGCACTCTTGACGAGGTAAGGGAAGCGGTTGCCTGCGGAGTTAATGTTATCATGCTTGACAATATGAGCTGCGAAACAATGGCGGAGGCAGTGAAGATCGTTGACGGCAGGGCAAAGCTCGAGGCAAGCGGCAACATCACACTTGATAACATTGCCGAGGTCGCAAAGACAGGCATCGACATAATCTCTCTCGGCGCGCTTACACATAGCGTGAAGGCATTTGACATATCCATGAAGTGGAGATAAAATAAAGACGGAGGCATTAAAATGCAGGTCAATTTTCATGACGAGATAGATGACTATCAGCTTAAGTATGCTGTAATAATTTCGAGATACAAGGGTAAGTGGATATACTGTAAGCACAGAGATCGACTTACCTATGAGATACCTGGCGGTCACAGAGAGAACGGCGAGAGCATAGAAGAAGCTGCGCGCCGCGAGCTGTTTGAAGAAACGGGCGCAAAGAAGTTCGAGCTCATCCCGATATGTGTCTATTCTGTCACTGACGGTGATAAGACGACTTATGGAATGCTCTACTATGCAAGTGTAAGCACGATAGGCGTAAAGCCTACCAATGAGATCGAGAAGGTCTACTTTCTCGATGAGCATCCGCCTATGCAGACTTATCCCGAGATACAGCCTAAGCTTGTAGAAGAAGCAAAGCGCAGAGGAATTATATAAAATATAAAAATGAACAAAAGAGGAATGATGATATGAATACTTCCATGCACTGGGCAAGTGTGTGGGGCAACGCTATATCAATAGGAGAGAACCGCCCCGAAAGCTATAACAAAAACCTTACCATCAGATATCCGATATACAGTCAGTTTGGTGGCGAGGCTTTAAGACTCACCTTTGACAATTACTGCGGTACAGAAGCCGTAAAATTCGATAAGGTTACCGTAAATGTAAACGGAAAATTCTATCCCGTGACATTCGGCGGAAAGCGCGAGGTAGTAATTGAAGCTGAGCAGAACGCTGTTTCTGATGAGCTGAAGTGCGAGATCTATCCTCAGAGCCTTATCGTTGTAAGCTTCTATTTTGAGGATTTCACGCAGCTTCGTTCTGCAGTGTATACAAGCGGCCCTCTTACCGAGGGTATCTACGCTATAGGCGATCAGACCGAGGTGGATATGATATCGCAGGATATCGCGAGAAGTACCAATATAATCTATTTCCTGAGCAATGTTTCGGTGCTCACATCTACTGAAAATCGTACTGTCGTATGCTACGGCGACTCTATCACGGCACAGGACTGGCCCGAATATCTTACCTTACGCTGCAACCGCGAGGACAAGCTTAATACAGCGATAATCCGCAGAGCGGCAAGCGGCACAAGAATGCTTCGCGAGTACAGCTGCATTACCTATGAGAGCTACGGACTTATGGGAAGTAAGCGCTTCGATCATGAGGTGCCCACAGACGGCGCGGATACTGTAATAATCCAGCATGGTATAAATGATATCATTCATCCAGTCGGAAAGGAAGTAAACCCGTTCCGTCCTATGAGCGATCTTCCTACCGTCGAGGAGCTTATCGACTGCATGAAGTTCTATATCTCTAAAGCGCGTGAATATGGCTACAAGGTCTATGTCGGAACGCTGCTGCCTATCGAGGGCTGGCGTACCTATGCGCCGTTCAGAGAGGAGATACGCTCCGCATTTAACGAGTGGATAAGAACGACCGATCTCATTGACGGCTGTATCGATTTCGACAAGGCTGTCTGTGATCCGGATCATCCCGAACGCTTCCTGCCGATCTACGACAGCGGCGACCACCTGCACCCAAGCAAAGCAGGCTACAAGCGCATGGCGGACATAGTTCCGGCAGAGATACTGAAATAAAACACGACCGAGATCAATATGATCTCGGTCTTTTAGTTAAGTTTTTCGTAAGTATTCGTAAGAAAAACATCGAGTAAAATTTAAGATTTTCATGATATCCTTATTTTAGCGGCAAACACCGCACGACAATAAGGAGGAATTAAAATGAAAAAGAATATCTTACTCGCACTGACCGCAGCCATGCTGTTATCAGCAACAGCATGCAGTGGCGGCGAAAAGGGCAGCTCAGGAAACGTAAGTGCGCCGAATACCACCTCGACACCGAGCACAACATCATCGTCCGCCGAGGAGAGTACACCTGCTCCCGATGACGTGATTAAGCCCGATGAAAGTGAGGGCTTTTCAGGTCTTGCAGGCTTTGAGACCGCCCCGAACAATACAAATCTTGTAGCAGGCGGAAGCTTCTGCGATACTGAGGATGGCTTTTATTATGCAGATGAAAGCGGCATCTATCATGTAGGCGAGGATAAAACGGAGCAGATATATAAAGGCAAGGCGACAAGCCTTTGTATGCGCAATGATATGTTGTATTTCCTGCAGGAATTCGGTAATATCTGCGTATATTCAGGCGGTACAGCCACAACATCAGTTTCTTGCGATGCCATTAGACTGGCGGCTTCTGCGACAGGAACATATTATATTGACGCTGAATATGATCTGCATAAGATCTACGGTGCTGATACAGTAATATTTGACGAAGAAGTGAACAGTCTGAATCTTGCAGGAGATCATGTGATATTCACGGAAACAGCAACAGATCGCCTTTGTGCTTATGACCCTGCTGATGACAGCATAATTACAATTGCCGAAAAGGGCGCAAGCCCTGTTGCTTGCGGCGATAAGGTGTATTACGTTGATGGTGATGGTGCACTGGTAAGCACTGGCCTTGCGGACGGCACTGCCGTAGTTATTGCAGAGGATTGCGACGGAAGCATAGCGGTCGGCACAGATACGCTCTATTATGTAAGCGGAGCGAAGATACTCTCTGTTTCTGACGGCGAGCCCTCCACGGTCTACACTGCCGCAGATGAAGCCGCAGAGCTCTGTGCGCTTTCTGTATGTGATGATGTGCTGTACTTCACTGAAAATGGTGTGGTGATGCAGCTTCTTGACGGCACAGCCTCTGAATTTACCGTATCCGAATAAATCCAAACTCTCTCTTCTTCACTAAAAACGCCGCCCGATGGGCGGCGTTTGCTATTAGAAAATATCCTTTTTGTTCTTTATGTGACGTCTTATCAGAATTCCGATAGTTGCTGCGATACAAAGCGCAAGGAAAATGGGGACTATCCACTGGTTAGTGTTTTCTGCCTGTGCGGATTTCATTTCTGTCCACAGCTTCTGCATCTGTGCATTAGCTTCGTCAGAAAGATTCACAAATACCGTGGTGTTAGCCTCAAGATACTCATTGTCGGGATAGGAAACAGGGTCGTTCTGAGTTTCCTCGTCCAGCATATCAAATGCCGCGGAGTGCGGAGTCGAGTAGCAGATGTAGTCGATGTTTGCGAAAGCAATATCAGGCTCGCACATAAAGTTGATGTACATCTCTGCCGCTTCCTTCTGCTTTGCACCGACGGGAATACACATCGCGTCAACAAAGAGGTTAGTGCCGCTCTCGGGAACTACGAAAGCGAGGTCCTCGTTCTCCTCAAGGATAGTAAGTGCGTCGCCTGCATAGTAGGGAGCAAGCCATGCGTCACCGCTTGCCATCTTGTCGAATATCTCGTCCATTACATAAGCCTGAACGACGCTTTTCTGCTCCTTGAGTCTTTCAGAAGCGATGATAAGCTCGTCCGTGTCCTCGGTGTTGAGCGAGTAGCCCTCCATTATCTCCGCAATGGCAAAGGCGTCACGGGGATTGTCGAACATCAGTATCTGATCTGCATACGTTTCATCCCACAGTATATCCCAGTCGATCTCTTCCTCGGGAACATCGATCTGAGTTGTGTTGTAGATGATACCGACCGTACCCCAAGTGTAGGGAACAGAATAAGCGTTTTCGGGATCATAGGCAGGATTCTTGAAATTATCCATGATGTACTTGAAATTAGGGATATTTTCAAGGTCGATGGGCTGGATCATTTCCTCGTTTATCATCTTCGAGATCATATAATCCGAGGGAATGATGACATCATAGCTCGCGCCGCCGTTCTTGAGTTTAGAGTAAAGGTCCTCGTTAGAGGGGTAGGTGGTGTAGTTTACCTCAATACCTGTAAGCTTTTCGAATTCTGAATTTACGTCCAGAGTACCCTCGTCAGCGCCTGTGGAGATATATTCGCCCCAGTTGTAAACGTTGATGGAGATGCCTTGACCCTGAAAGCGGGTGTAGTATTCCATGTCCTCGACGGTTAGGGTCTGCGCTTCAGCTTCTTCTGTTTCGGCAGTTTCAACGCTCTCTCCGTCTGCAGCTGTATCGCCGCCGCAGCCGCAGAGCAGGCTTGCTGTCAGCAGCAGGGCAGAGGCTGCTTCAAAAAATCTTTTTGTTCTCATATCAGTAGTCCGCCTTTCCCGAAGCGTTGCTTCTGTATTTGCGGTTTTCGAGGATGTTCTTTACGATAAGCACGACAACTACCACTACAAACAGGATAGTAGACAGCGCGTTTATCTCGGGAGATACCTTTCTGCGCACCATAGAGTAGATGGTGATGGGCAGGGTCTGGGATGTCGGACCGCAGGTGAAGTAGCTTATTACAAAGTCGTCCAGCGAGTAGGTGAACGCCATAAGAAATCCGCTTACAACACCGGGCATTATCTCAGGGAGAATTACCTTGCGGAATGCAGTAACAGGGCTGCAGCCGAGGTCCTGTGCCGCCTCAAAGAGGTTGGGGTCCATCTGTCGGAGCTTTGGCATAACGTTCAGGATAACGTAGGGAACGTTAAAGGTGATGTGCGCGATAAGCAGCGTCCAGAAGCCGAATTCAAGGTTCATTCGCGCCGCAAAGAACACGAACAGCAGCATCAGCGAAACACCTGTTACGATTTCAGGGTTGATGACAGGCATATTTGTAACGTTCATCACGATTGCCTTGGGAACCTTTTTCATGGAATGGATACCGATAGCCGCAAAAGTGCCGAGTATGGTAGAGAGGATGCTCGCCGCAACAGCGATAAGCACCGTATTTATAAGCGAAGAGATTATAATGTCGTTTCTGAACAGCTTTTCGTACCATTCAAAAGTAAAACCTGTGAAGGCGGTACTTTTGGATTCGTTGAAGGAGAATACGATCAGCACGAAGATAGGCACATACAGGAACAGCAGCACGAGAGTAATGTATATTTTTCCAAGCTTTTTCACTGTCGCACCTCCTTAAATAAGCACCTGATCGTCGGGATCGAAATGGTTCATTATTGTCATTATCAGTAGTATAATGACCATCAGTACCAGCGATATCGCCGCGCCAAGCTGTGGGTTGTATGCGTTTCCGAGGAACTGCATCTCGATAAGGTCACCGATAAGCAGATTGGAGCCGCCGCCGAGCATTCTGGAAATGATAAATGTACTGATTGCAGGAACGAATACCATCGTGATGCCTGACATGATACCGGGCACGCTGAGCGGAACAACGACCTTGAAAAGCGTCTTCATGGAGTTACAGCCGAGGTCGGACGCAGCCTCCAGAACGGACTTGTCGATCTTCACCATTACGGAGTACAGCGGAAGTATCATATAGGGCAGGTAGTTGTATACCATGCCGAGAACAACGGCGCCTTCGGTGTTGAGCATCTTGATGGGCTCCATACCGAACCAGCCGAGAATGGAGTTGATAACTCCTGTGTTACCGAGCAGTGTTACCCATGCGCGTGTGCGCAGCAGGAAGTTCATCCACATCGGCAGCATAACTATCATAAGCATAGTGCCCTGATGATGCTTTTTCATGCGCGAGAGCAGGAACGCCAGCGGATACGCGATAACGAGGCAGACCACCGTAGCGATGATAGCAAGCCAGATAGAGCGGACGAATATGCTGGTGTACTGACCTGCATTCGCAACGTTTTCGAGTGTGAAATTACCTTCCTGATCGGTGAATGCGAAGTATGCCACCATCAGCAGCGGAACAACGATAAATACGACCATCCATACAAGATAAGGAGTGGCAAAAAAGCGGAGCTTTCTCAATTTCAGTCTTCCTCCTTTGCCTTCTTCATGATATGGATATCAAAGGGATCAAAGGTCATGCCGATCATGCTGCCGACTTCTTCAGCCTTTGTGGACTGTATCATCCACTTGTGATCAACGCCGTCGACTATCATCTCATAGTGAACGCCCTTGAATACAACAGACTCAACGATACCTGTAAGCTTAGCCTCAGCCGCAGGTATCACCTTGATATCCTCGGGACGAATAACGACATCGATAGTCTCGTTGGGAGAGAAGCCCTTGTCCACGCACTCAAACTGCTTTCCGCAGAACTCCACCAGACAGTCGCGAGGCATACATCCGTTGAGGATATTACTCTCACCGATAAAGTCAGCGACGAATGCGTTAACAGGCTCGTTGTAGATATCAGTGGGAGATCCGATCTGCTGGATGTGACCGTTGTTCATTACTACAACGGTATCGCTCATTGTAAGAGCCTCCTCCTGATCGTGTGTAACGTAAACAAAGGTGAGCTCCAGAGCCTGCTGTATCTTTCTGAGCTCTATCTGCATCTCCTTACGCAGCTTTAAGTCAAGCGCACCGAGAGGCTCGTCCAGAAGCAGTATCTTGGGACGGTTTACAAGCGCTCTTGCGATAGCGACACGCTGTTGCTGACCGCCCGAAAGACGGTTTACTGTACGCTTTTCATAGCCGCGCAGGTTTACAAGCTCAAGCATTTCGCCTACACGCTTGAGGATCTCCTTTTCGGGGATCTTCTTGATGCGCAGACCGAATGCGATATTGTCATATACATTAAGGTGAGGGAAGAGCGCATAGCGCTGGAAAACGGTGTTTACATCACGCTTATGGGGAGGCAGATCGTTGATGCGCTTGCCTTCAAGCATAACATCGCCGCTGTTAGGGGTAAGAAAGCCACCGATGATACGCAGTGTGGTAGTTTTACCACAACCCGACGGGCCGAGGAGGGTAACGAATTCCTTGTCCTTAATGTCAAGGTCGATGTTTTTTAGGATCTGTTCGCCGTCGAATTCGACAACGATGTTTCTCAGACTGATAATGTTCTCCATTATGACAAAATCCTTCCTATGTTTAAAATGCGTCAAAACACGCTATTTTATAGTTTAGAATAAAAGCTTGTCAATGTCAAGTGTTTTTGCAAAAAAAGTCAGTTTTTCATAAATAATTGTAATTATTGGTATATAATACTGACCGTAAAAGTAGATAAAGACATAAAAATCTCCATAAATTGCGACATTTATGCGGTTTTTGCCGTTTTTTATATTGACTAACACTTCAATATTTGTTATAATAAGTATAACTATAAATATATATAATACCACAAGTATGTAAAAAACATAGTTTTGCCGTACGGCAAGGGGGAAAATATGAAAAAAAGAACAGAGCGTGTGCTTTGCATGATGGTCGCTGCGTTGCTTCTTTCAGGTTGTGCAGGTGATAAGTCGGCAGAGCAGACCGAAAGCATAAATACGGTCGATATCGGCAGCACAACAACATCTGCTTCGCTAGAAACCATTCCTTCGGCAGATGTTCAGGATACATCCGAGCCGGATCTCATTGAAACCACAGAGGGCACTGGTGCTTCAACAAAAGTAACAACTGATAATGTCCCTGATGAGATCATAATTCCTGACGAAATAATAATCCCTGAGGAATCTGAAGCAAGCACTTCGCAGGCTACAACGCCCGAAAATACTACGACAAGCGACGAGCCCTCTGAGAGCGAGAGTGCCGAGCCTCAGGAAAGTACATCGTCCACTGAGAGCAGCAGTTCCGCCCCAGAGGACACCACCACGACAGAGCAGACCACTGCTTCTACCACTCCTGACAGCAGCACAGCGGACGAGCCGACAGAGGCACCGCTTGATTTCGGCACGAATGATTATGTGGCTGATAATTACAGAGAGGTGAAGGGCATCTGGATATCTTATCTCGAATATCTTACGCTCATGCAGGGCAAGACCGAAGCACAGTTCCGTGAGAACATCGGTGATGCCTTCGACAACTGCGTTGATATCGGGCTTAATACAGTGTATGTCCATGCGCGCTCTCACGGTGACGCTTATTATGAGTCGGAGCTGTTTCCATGGTCGAAATACGCTTCGGGAAAGATCAACACCTCTCCGGGTTATGATCCTTTCGAGATAATCATTGAGGAAGCGCATGACCGCGATCTTTCAGTGCAGGCATGGATAAATCCTCTCAGAATGTGCGGGAAGTCGGATATCGACGGCTACGGTGATTTTAATGTCACTGACTGGTATGAGGACAGCGATACCAACGGCGAATATATCGTAGAAGTGAACGGATATTATTACTTAAACCCCGCTTATGACGAGGTCATAGAGTTCGTGGCAGATGGCGCGGCTGAGATCGTTGCGAAGTATGATGTTGACGGCTTGCATATAGATGATTATTTCTATCCTACAGCTGATGTATGGTTTGACGAGCAGTCGTTCCTCGACAGTGATTACAGCAGTCTTTCACAGTTCCGTCTTGATAACAGCAGCGAGCTTGTTGAGGCTATCTATGACGCGGTAAAGGATGCAAACCCCACTGCGCTGTTCAGCTTAAGCTGTCAGGGCAGTATAGAGAATAATTACAACCACGTTTTCGCTGATGTCGAGCGTTGGTGCACGGAAGCGGGATTTGTTGATTACATCGTACCGCAGATATATTACGGCTTCGACAATTCAACTCAGCCCTACATCCAGTGCCTTGAGCGCTGGGACGAGCTTGCTTCCGATGGCGGAATACCTCTTGTCGTAGGACTTGCGGCATATAAGATCGGCGCGGAAGACGTCTGGGCAGGCGATGGTAAATACGAGTGGGTAAACGACGACACGATACTTGCAAGACAGACCCAGATCGCAATGGAATGCAGCAGCTACGCTGGAGTTTCACTGTACAGCTACAAAAGTATATTCTATGCCGAGGACGCTGTTGCGGAGCAGGTGTGGACAGAGATAGACGGATTTACAGAGATATTAGATTAAAATTTTAAATGGGGAAAAAGATGAAAAAGATAATTAAAAAGCTGCTTTGTGCAGTGCTTGCGGCGAGCGTTGCTCTCTGTGCGGTTACTGCTTATGCAGAGCCTGCGGAGCAGACGCAGGACACTGCCCAGCAGGAGGTACAGCTTCCTGCCGAGCGCGAGAATAAGGTTTATCTTCGTAACGGAATGAGAGCGGTTACACTGACGCCCGGACTTGATTTCTGTATTGAGGATACATCGGATATAACTCTCGCGGCAGACCTTGACGAGCTTTATGCGCAGATATCAGAGTACGGTATGAATACTGTGCTGGTAAATACCGACTATGAGGAAGTATGTTATTACGATCTTGAGCTGAATTCAGGCACAAGCGTGCTTGGAAGCACGATAGACCGTTTCCGCAGCGCAGGAATGTCTGTTTTTGTGGTTCTTGATGTTAACGAGCTTATTGAAGATCTTGCAGAGCAGGGAATAAGCATAAAGAGCGGTTTTTCTGCGGCTGTACATAAGTTTGTAATGAAATATGCCTGTGATGGTATCATCCTGACTAATTACTATATGCAGGACAGCGGCGCTATGTATGCGGAGTATATGGCGAGCGGCTCGGGAATAGGCTATGAGAACTGGCTTTACGAGACCAACGAGTATATCGTCCGCAGTATTTCCGAGGTCATCCGCCGTACTAATAATACGGTAGCGGTCGGACTGATGATAAACGATATGTGGGCAAATCAGAGCGTAAACGAGCTTGGCTCGCCTACGCAGGATACTGTTCAGGCGCTTTATGACGGTTATTCCGATACCAAAAAATATGTTGAAAAACAGTATGCGGATTTTGTGCTTGTAAAGACTTATGGCTCGACATCGGACTATTCGCTTAATTTCGAGTCTGTCGTTAAATGGTGGTACGATCTTTGCGAGGCGAACGGCGCAAAAACTTATGTTCTGCACCTTAACGAGCGTATCGGCAGAAGCAACTGGTATGAGGACCAGCTTCTGCGACAGCTCACAGTCCTTGAGGATTTCGATAACATCGGCGGCAGCGTATTCAATTCTTATCAGTCGCTGAAGGAAAATCCACTTGGTACGACTGACACGTTGATGAAGTACTTTTCCGAGCAGATAAACACCGAGACGATCTTTGAGGATCTTGAGATGATATCTCCCACATCACTCAGCTTTGTTACATACGATGCAACAGTTAAGTTCATGGGTACTTTCGATGAGAATTTCGACGTTTATTTCGGCGGTAATAAGATAAAGCTCAACGAGGCCGGAAACTTCTACTTCAACGAGCCGCTCGAGGTGGGCTGGAACAGCTTTACTATCGAGCATAAGGGTAAGCAATATAACTATTCTATCGAACGCAGGATCGATGTAATGAGTTCGATAGAGCAGACAGATGATATCATCGTTGATGGCGGTACGCAGATCGCGCTGGTAGCCGTAGCTTACAGCGGCGCTAACGTAAGTGCTTCCATCGGCGGACAGGTAATAAACCTCAAGGAAAAAGAGGGAAGTGCCGAGGAGCTTGATGCAAACTCCTCTTACGCTAAGTTCGTAGGCTACTATACAGCTCCCGCAGGACTAATAGGACAGGAGCAGTATCTCGGTGAGATAACCTATTATGCTTCCTACAGCGGATATGACGAGTACATGACAGGCGGTGCCGTAACGATCGAGGCAAAGCCTGAGCCTGTAAAGGATATCGTTGTTGAGATCCTCGAGGATCAGAGCGCTGTCGGAACAGGTGAGGTCGTTGGTACGATGCCTCCTATCGTTGACGATACCGAAACCATCCAGTACATCAAGGTGCTTGAAAACTACACGAATGTATATGATGCGATGACAACGGGTGCTATCCCGACTCCCGCATTCTGCCAGCTTCCCGCGGGAACGCTCGATTATGTAAAGAGTGAGTCGGGCGGCTATATCACTACCACCTCGGGCAAGCGTTTCGCAGCCGAGGATGTAAAGACTTTTTATGATACGGGTCTTGGTGAAAACGCGCTCCTTGTCAAAGAGATAGGAAATGTCGGCG
The DNA here is from genome assembly GCA_045539055.1 of Oscillospiraceae bacterium. Taxonomy (GTDB): domain Bacteria; phylum Bacillota; class Clostridia; order Oscillospirales; family Ruminococcaceae; genus CAG-115. The sequence continues at coordinate 11,257 of JAZQEQ010000036.1, forward strand.
GAAAGAGCTACATAAAGCTTCACTTCGACTATAAGGCATCCTTCAATGTAACAACTTCGGTACAGTACCATAATGATCTGGACGGTGAGTACGGTGTCAGCAGTTTTAATGCTGATAAGGTATACATCACCTTTGATAACGTAACGAGCGTAACTAAGCTCCCTGATTTTGATGCGTGTTCACTTTTCAGCAGTGGTAAATGGGAAACAGTCGAGGAGAACGGTGTGCCGAAATTCAGGCTCACGCTTACACTTGCACAGGCAGGAATTTACAGCGGCTGCGGCGCGTATTATGATGAAAACGGCGACCTTATGCTCACTTTTGCTGTTCCCACCGCAACGCTTTCCGACAAGGTCATCGTTATCGATCCTGGTCATGGTTACACGACCACATGGGATAAGCTCGATCCGGGCGCTATCGGCAATGTTACAGAGTTCTCCGTAAATCTTGCTGTATCAAAGAAGCTTGAAGAAAAGCTCGAGGCTCTCGGTGCGACAGTTATCCGCCTTGATACCGAAAATCAGTTGTACGTTACAAATAACCGACCGAATATCGCTCGTGCCTACGATGCAGATATGTTCATTTCGCTGCATTGTAACTCCGCGACAAATACCGAAGCGCGTGGTGTTGAGGTCTACTATTTCACGCCTTTCTCTCAGCCTCTTGCAAATTATATCAGCAGTCAGCTTGCTGCGTTCTACAAGAATGACGTCTACGGCGACGGGGTCGACCGAAACCGTGGCGATAAGTACAGCTACTACTGGGTAACGCTTCAGCAGGATTTCCCGTCTGTTCTTGTTGAGATGGGCTTCATCTCCAACGAGGAGGAGTGCATGGCTATGGCGAATGAACTCAATCAGGACGGCATGGCAACCGCGATAGCAAACGGCGTGTACAATTATTTTGCAAGAAGCTATATCTCGTATTCTGGCAACGGTAGCGATTCTGTTCCCGATCAGTCATGGGATGATCCGTCTGATGATGAAACAGAAGAACCTGAGGCGCTTCCTGAAACCGAGGAAAGCTGGGATCCCGATGAAACAGTTGAGGAGGGTATCGTTCCCGATGATGAGCCTATCGAGGAATGATAGTATCTCTGTCGCGCACTAATTGTCCCGAAATGGAAAAAATTAAGCGAAAACAGTTGAAAAATGCAAAAAAATATGTTATTATATTAAAGTAAGATGTTTTCCTGCTACGGCGGGAGTAATTCTGTAATTTTGAAAGGAATTAAAGATCATGGCAAATGCAAAGAAGACTGCTGCGCCTGCAGCAAAGACTGAAACAAAGGTTGCAGCTCCTGTTGAGAAGAAGGTTGCCGCT
>JAZQEQ010000037.1:0-2555 GCA_045539055.1 Oscillospiraceae bacterium
CTTCGGGGATATTAGGTGTTACGATATCTGCTATCGGGGGGAGCTTGCTTTTGAGCATCTCAACAGCGTCCTCGGAAATGAGCCTTGCTCCGCTTGTGGCTATCATCACAGGGTCAACGACGATGTTCTTCGCTTTGTAAAAGCTCAGCCGCTCCGCAATAATTTCGATAAGACCTGCATTTGCAGTCATGCCTGTCTTTACCGCATCGGGGAAAATATCGGTGAAAACAGCGTCTATCTGCTGTAAGAGAAATTCGGGGGAGACCTCTGAAATAGCCGTCACTCCCATCGTGTTCTGCGCAGTGAGGGCGGTTATTGCACTCATGCCGTAAACGCCGTTTGCTAGCATGGTCTTGAGGTCTGCCTGTATTCCTGCGCCGCCGCTACAGTCGCTTCCTGCGATGGTAAGGGCGGTCTTAGCCTTGTAGCTCATAGAATGCCTCCCTTAATTCCTCGGCGGCAGTTTTCGGGTCGTCAGCTTTCATAATTGCCGAAACAGCGCAGATACCGTCAATTCCGCTGTCCTTAAGAACATGGATGTTATCCTTATTCAGACCGCCGATGGCATTGACCTTTATCGGCACAGCCTTGACGATATCTTTCAGCGTATCGACCGAGGTCAGCACCGTTTTCACCTTTGTGGTAGTCGGATATATCGCACCGACGCCGAGGTAATCCGCGCCCTGTTCGTATGCCTCAAGAGCCTGCGGCACGGTCTTTGCCGTTGCGCCGACTATCTTGTCATCGCCCATAAGTCTGCGAGCAACTGCAACAGGCATATCCGACTGCCCCACATGAACTCCCTCTGCATTTACAGCGAGAGCAATATCCACTCTGTCATCAATGATAAGCGGAATATCATACCGCTGTGTTATTCCGTGCACCTTTTCAGCAAGGGCGAGGTACTCCCTTGTGGTGCGCTCCTTTTCTCGAAGCTGGATAAGCGTCACACCGCCCTTGCAGGCTTCCTCCACACGGCGGAGGAAGTCCTCCTCGCCGCAGAATGTGCTATCCGTTATAAAATACATCGTCGTATCAAGCTTTTTCATACGCACCTCACATATAGATATAATCGTTCAGGACAGGCTGTAAGCCCTCGGCGGCGATGTCCTTATACATAACATCAAGGCTTCTGCCGTCGTTTATCTCAAACTGCTCATCGCCCTGTTCGCCGTCAGTTTCTTTGCCGTTATACTTGCTCTCGTGGTCGCCAATGCCTGTGGAAACTCCTGCGGAGACCTTTGTTGCGGCTATCTTCACGATACCGTTGCGGAAGGATTCGCTCTCCCTCGAGGACACCGTAATTCCCACAAAGGGCAGAAATATGCGATATGCGCAGAGTATCTGACAAAGCTGAGTTTCGTGCACATCAAGCGGGTCTATCCTGTCATTGTTGATTATGGGACGAAGCCGAGGACAGGACAGCGACATCTCCGCGTGGGGGTACTTTCTTTGCAGATAGTAGACGTGCAGGGCGCTTGCAAGAGCGTCTTTTCTGAAATCGGACAAGCCAAGAAGCGCAGAGAACGCAACTCCCCTCATGCCGCCCATGAGCGCACGCTCCTGTGCTTCAAAGCGGTAGGGGAACACGCGCTTGTGACCTAATAAATGCAATTCTGAATAACGGTCGCTGTCGTAGGTCTCCTGAAAGACCGTGACGTAATCTGCGCCACATTCGTGGAGATACCTGTACTCCTCGGTGTTGACGGGGTAGATCTCCAGCCCCACCATGCGGAAGTATTTTCTTGCAAGCTTGCAGGCTTCGCCTATGTACTGAATATTGCTCTGCGCTCTGCTTTCGCCTGTGAGGATGAGTATCTCCTCCATGCCGCTGTCGGATATCACCTTCATTTCATGCTCTATCTGCTCCATGTTCAGCTTCATGCGGTTGATGTCGTTGTAGCAGTTGAAGCCGCAGTAGACGCAGTAATTCTCGCAGTAATTCGCAATATACAGCGGTGTGAACATATACACCGTATTGCCGAAGTGCTTTGATGTTTCAAGCCTTGCACGCTGTGCCATCTGCTCTAAAAACGGCTCAGCGGCAGGGGATAGAAGTGCCTTGAAGTCCTCGATGGTGCAGGTCTCATGCTCCAGTGCCGCCTTTACGTCCTTTGCGGTGTAGCGGGAATAGTCATAGCTGTTCATTTCGGACAGCACCTTGTCCATAATATCGGAGCTTATGCGCTCCATTCCGTCCATGTATTTCATGTGGTCAGTGCGGCTTGTGGGGTCGGTTTCAAGGCGGTGTTTCTTTTCAAGGGCAGAGGGCGAAAGGTGCTCTCCGTCAACAAAAAATCTGTTATCCATCATGCACCTCAATCGTGGAGAAATCCCGTCAGCGGGTCGGAGGCGGAAGCACCTCTCGTCAGCACTCGACCGAGTCCCGAAAGGTACGCTTTTCTTCCTGCCTCAACAGCATTTTTGAAAGCTGCCGCCATCATAGGCAGGTCGCCTGCTGTTGCAAGGGCGGTGTTGGCCATGATAGCCGCCGCGCCCATCTCCATAGCCTCGCACGCCTGTGAGGGTCTGCCGATACCTGCGTCAACAATAAC
>JAZQEQ010000038.1:0-3018 GCA_045539055.1 Oscillospiraceae bacterium
TGGCTCACAGAACGACATGGCTACGATCCGACTTCATCTACGATATCCTGACAGAATACGCAGTCCGTGCAGAAAACCTGAAATCCATGCTGTGGATACTTCAGATACCTACGATCGTGATGCTTGCATTCTATCTCTTCATGGTATCACAGCTCAATGTCGAACAGGAAAAGAACGAGATCGCCGTATTCAAGAGCCGTGGTGCTTCGTCAAAACAGATATTCGGTATCTACGCAATGGAAGCAGGCTTCTTGGGCCTTGCAACGCTTGTGATCGCACCGTTCATCGGACTTTGCCTGTGCTCGTTCCTCGGTGTATCCAACGGCTTCCTTGAATTTGTAAACCGTACAGGTCTTGCCGCTAAGCTTAGCCTTGACGCTGTGCTGTATGCGCTTATTGCAATAGTTATCTTCTTCGTTACCACAATGGTGCCGATAATCCCCGCCTCCAAGCTCTCTATCGTAAAGTATAAGCAGAGCAAGGCAAAGGTGGTGAAAATGGCACTGTGGGAGAAGATATGCGTTGATATCCTGCTGCTGGGCGGCTCGCTTGCTTGGTATTATTTCACCGCAAAGAAGATCACCTCGCAGTTTGAGGACGGCACGTTCGTGTCCGACGGCAGTATAAACCCGCTTTACTTCATCTTCTCGACAATGTTTATAATGGGTGCAGGTCTGTTGTTTATAAGACTATACCCGCACCTTTTAAAGCTTATCTACCACCTCGGCAGTCGCATCTGGAGCGCTTCGCAGTACATCGCTATCACAGCGGTTGCACGTTCTCAGGGCGGCAAGGAACGCTTCCTTATGCTGTTCCTTGTTATCACGTTCGGTCTGGGTATCTTCTCCGCGAACACCGCGCGTGCAATAAATAACAGCAAGTCCGACAGGATATACTACAATACAGGCACAGATGTCGTGCTCGACGCATTCTGGCGACTCGAGTCTGCCGACGATGAAACAAGCTATGTGGAAAACGACTTCTCTATCTATGAGGAGCTTGATGGCGTAGAGATCGCAACAAAGGTGCTGAAGGCTGATGTTTCGGCTTCTATGGGCTCGATAAAGAACGAGGCAGACAGCACTTTGATGTGCATAGAGCCTGGCAAGTTCTCACAGACCGCATGGTTCAGAGATGACCTGCTCCCCGTTCACTGGTGGAACTACTGCAACGCGCTGGTAGAGTGCCAGTCGGGCGTTATCGTTTCCCGCTCGTGGGAGGAAAAAGGCGTTCAGCTCGGCGATACCATCACGGTAAGATGGAGCGGAAACGATCCCGTACAGCTTACGGTAATAGCCTTTGTAGACTACTGGCCAAGCCTAAACCCCAATGAGACCGTTGTCATAAACGAACGTACAGGCGAGACCGCAACAAAGGACTTCCTTATCTGTAACTATAATTACATCAGAAAGCTGGTTGACTTCCAGCCCTATCAGATCTGGCTGAAGCTTGCAGAAGGTGCTACCAGCGAGCAGCTTTACGCGGATATCGCAGAAAAGAACATCAAGCTGCAGAGGATCACCGACAGCTCGCAGCTGCTTATCGAGGAAAAGACCGACCCCGAGCTTCAGGGCATGAACGGTGCACTTACCCTCGGATTTGTAGTTATCATGCTGATGACGGTAATCGGCTTCCTTATCTACTGGATACTGTCCATTCGCGGCAGAACGCTGCAGTTCGGTGTGCTTCGTGCTATGGGTGTAACGTTCAGAGAGATAATCGCGACACTCGGCTATGAGCAGCTTCTCGTCAGCGTTGCTTCTATCGCGGCAGGCTTCGTAGTGGGCGGCATGGCGAGCGACCTGTTCGTGCCTCTCTTCCGCACCATGTACGACGCAGCAAACCAGACCCCGCCATTCATCGTAAACGGCGACGGCGGCGACTACATAAAGATGTATATCATAATCGGATTCATGCTGCTGGGCGGCTTCACCGTCCTCGGCGGAATCATCAGACGTATCAACATCAACAAGGCGCTGAAGCTTGGCGAGGACTAATTAAACATATAGCCGCTCTTTCGGGAGCGGCTTTTGCGTTGACATTTAGGAGCGTTGTTGGTATAATTTCAGTATAGCGAGGTGAAAGAGATGAAAAAGATATTGTATTTTATATGGCAGTGCACATGGGGATTTTTGCAGTCATTATTAGGCTTTTTCGTGTTCCTGTGCCACATTAAGGACAGACACTATTTCTACCACGGCGCAATAATAACAGAATGGCAACCAAAATCCAGCGTATCGCTCGGACTGTTTGTTTTCGTCACCAAAGAGCCGTATTTTTACGAAAAGCTGAAAGATGAATACAGCATGGACGAGCTGTCTTCGCGGCTTCGCGTTCATGAATACGGTCACACGATCCAATCTCTTATACTTGGTCCGCTGTATCTTATCATTATCGGAATACCGTCAACTCTCTGGGGATTTCTGCCCAACCTCAATAGAAAACGACATGAAGAAAAACTGTCGTATTTTTCATTCTTTACGGAAAAGTGGGCTAATCAGCTTGGCGAAAAAGTGACGAAAGAAAAGTCAATGGAGAATCTAGTCATAGACTAACGAAAGGAGCCCCTCATGTTCGGACGAAAAAAGAAAAAGCACAAGGACAGCATGCCTCTGGAGTCCATCCTCGCGCTGAACTATAAACGCATACAGTACGCCTCCATGCGTGACCCCGACACCTATAAGGAGATACGCCTCGGCACAGACGGCGCGCTGAATATCATCGGCGACAAGATGCACATCGTCTGCTCTGGCGAGAGCGTTTTCGCCTGCACGTTGGACGAGCTCTCCGCAGGCGAGCTTATGTCCCATGACGGAATAGTGCTCAAAGGCTTCGACCATGTTTCGGGCGAGGAAAGGACTGTGACTGCGTTTTATCTCAAAAAAGACTGAGTAAAGATCCACCGGCGTAGCCGTTGGCTTTTCTTTTAACGCCTGAAAGGCTACTTTCTAGCATGCGTCTGAAGACGCAAATACGGTCTGACACCTGCGAAAGATTGTTACCTGCTACCCGTAAACG
>JAZQEQ010000039.1:0-2034 GCA_045539055.1 Oscillospiraceae bacterium
AGCTTGCTTTCGCTGCCGAATCCCACCTCAGCCAGCGCCTTTGAAAGCTCGGTCTTGCCCCCGCCTGCCTGCCCGAGGAAAAGAAAGGAGCAGACAGGGCGCTTCGGGTCCTTGAGACCGCTCCTGCCTCTTCTTACTGCTGCTGCGACCTGCTCAACTGCCTTATCCTGACCGATTATCCGCTGCTTCAGAAGCTGCTCGATATCGCACAGGCGGCGGCTCTCGTCTGCGGTCAGCCGCGTGACGGGAATGCCTGTTATCGAAGCCGCTGCCTGCGCGACAGCCTCGGCATCCACCACCACCTTAGCCGCACGCTGCCTGCCGCGCGAAAGCAGCTCGCTCTCCTTTTCGCGAAGCGCGGGTATCTCGGTGAAACGCTTTTCCGCTATCGCAGCTGCCATCTGCACGCGCAGCTCGTCTATCCTCTGAAGCTCGCCGCGCTCCTGCTGTCTGAGCCTTGCGGACGCTGCCGCCTCGTCCAGCAGGTCGATCGCCTTGTCGGGGAGATTTCTGTCCGTGATATAGCGCACCGAAAGGCTCACGGCGGCTTTCAGTGCTTCGTCTGTTATGACAGCGTGGTGATGCGCTTCGTATTTCTTGCGCAGCCCCTCCAGTATCCGAAGCGAGGCGGCTTCGTCGGGGGCTTCCACCTTTATCGACTGAAAGCGGCGCTCCAGTGCGCCGTCCTTTTCGATAAACCTGCGGTATTCCTCGGTGGTAGTCGCGCCGATGACGCATATCTCGCCGCGCGCAAGCTTTGGCTTCATGATGTTTGCCGCGTCGATAGCGCCCCCGGCGGCGCCTGTGCCGACGATACCGTGAAGCTCGTCAACGAACAATATCACGCCGCTTGCGGCAGTAGCCTCCTCAAGCACGTTTTTCAGTCTGTCCTCAAAGTCGCCGCGGTATTTCGCGCCTGCAAGAAGCGCGGTGAGGTCCAGCGAATACACGCGCTTCCCCTGAAGCTCGTCAGGCACGCTGCGGCTTGCGATGCGCTGCGCGAAGCCCTCCACCACCGCGGTCTTGCCGACTCCCGCCTCGCCGATAAGGCAGGGGTTGTTCTTCTGCCTGCGCAGCAGCACCCGCACAACGCTCTCTATCTCGCTGTCGCGCCCGATGACAGGGTCAAGCTTGCCTGCCTCGGCGAGCGCGGTGAGGTCCCTTGCGTACTTGTTCAGCGCAGGATTTTTGCCGCGCCGCTCCTTGTCCTCGGCGCAGGGCTGCACCAGTCGGCGCGCGGTGTTGTCGGCGGCGATGCGGTCGCCGTTTGCGCCAAGCTCCGTGAGGATGACGCTCGCGTAGCAGTCCTTATCCATCACCACCGCCTTGAGCAGGTGCTCCGTGCCTGCTGTTTTGCTGCCCTCGCCCGTGGCGAAGCTTATCGCGCTCTCCATCAGCCGCCTGCTGCGCGGGGTAAGGTCGGACACCGACAGCCGCGTTGGCACACCTCTGCCGACCAGTGTTTCAAGCTTCGACAGCACTTCCTTGCGCCCGATACCGTACTTTTTCAGAAGCAGTGCCGAGGGGCTGCTCTCGTCTGCGGTCAGCCCGTAGAGGATGTGCTCGCTTCCGACGTAGGTGTGCCCAAGCCCCATCGCCGCCGCTACCGCGGCATTGAGTGCCGCCACCGCCTTATCTGTAAAACCGTTGAATGAGATCATAACAAGTCCTTTCAGCCCGCACGGGCAGGTAATATCTACACATATTATAGGCACGAAAAGGAAAATTATTTGCCTTTGCGGGATATTGACAGGCTAAAAAAACAAGGTTTTTTGCAAATTTCAAAAAAATTTTCAAAAATACTTGACAAATCCGTTTCGGTGTGATATAATTAGTAAGTCGTTGGGGCGATGGCTCCTCGTTCGTTTACATGGCGGCATAGCTCAGTTGGCTAGAGCACTTGGTTCATACCCAGGGTGTCATTGGTTCGAATCCGATTGCCGCTACCAAAACGGCCCGTTGGTCAAGAGGTTAAGACATCGCCCTTTCACGGCGGAATCATGGGTTCGATTCCCGTACGGGTCACCATCAACA
>JAZQEQ010000040.1:0-4168 GCA_045539055.1 Oscillospiraceae bacterium
TAACACAAGCGATAGTGAATAACTTTATGCCGCTGCTGTTCCTTATCTTCCGCGACAGCTTCGGCATTGCACTTGAGCAGCTTACGCTGCTCGTCACGATAAATTTTCTTGTGCAGCTTGCGGTCGATCTCATCGCCGCAAAGTACGTCGATAAGCTCGGCTGGCGCAGATGTATCGTTGCAGCGCATATTTTCGCCGCTGTTGGTCTTGCGGGACTTTTCCTGCTGCCGAATATAATGCCGCCGTTTGCGGGGCTGCTGATATGCGTGGTGTTCTACGCGATAGGCGGCGGACTTATCGAGGTACTGGTAAGCCCCCTCGTAGAAGCCTGCCCCACCGAAAACAAGGCAGGAGTAATGAGCCTGCTGCATTCATTCTACTGCTGGGGCACAGTGGGAGTCATCGTGATATCAACGCTGTTTCTGCACTTTTTCGGCAAGAATAGCTGGGGAGTGCTTGCGCTGCTGTGGGCACTGTTTCCGCTTGCTGTGGGAATTTATTTCACGCAGGTACCGATCTATTCACTGGTCGATGAGGGCGAGCAGCTGCCGCTGAAAAAGCTGTTCCGTATAAAAAGCTTCTGGATATTCGTGCTGCTTATCTTTGCTGCAGGTGCGAGCGAGCAAGCAATGAGCCAATGGGCGTCGGCCTTTGCTGAAAGCGGTCTGGGAATATCAAAAACGATGGGCGACCTGCTCGGTCCTTGTATCTTCTCTGTGCTCATGGGAAGTGCAAGGGTATTCTACGGCAAAATGAGCGACAGGATAAACATAAAATACTTTCTTATCGGAAGCAGCGTTCTGTGCGTAGCCGCATACCTTATGGCAGCCCTCTGCGACCAGCCCGTGCTCGCGCTTGCAGGCTGCGGACTGTGCGGACTTTCGGTCGGCATCATGTGGCCGAGCGTATACAGCATGGCTTCCGCCGCTATACCTAAGGGTGGCGCGGCGATGTTTGCAATGCTTGCGCTGTCGGGCGACCTCGGCTGCTCGGGAGGACCTACCGTGGTAGGCTTTATTTCAGGCGCGATGGGCGGCGAGCTTAAAAACGGACTGCTGTTCGCGATAATATTCCCGATGCTGATGATAATGGGAAATCTGCTCAAAAAAGACAACAAAAAAGCACCCGAAGAGAACTGACCCTTCGGGTGCTTTTTTCTAGCTTCTTACCCGCATAAGCACGCTTTCTACCATGCCGTCCTTCTGCGAGATATATTTCTCAAACGGAATATCGCTGCTGTTGTAATTGTTCTCGCCATAAAGTCGTGCAAGCGCAGGATCTGCGTTCAGAAAATCCCTGAAAAATACGAGCCTTTTCCAGCCGACACTGCCCACTTCAACAACAAAGATCTGGTATGTACGAAGTCCGTCTTTCTGCAGATAAAACACTCTCGCGAACTTTACATACGAAGTGTCCTCCACAAAGCCGTCCTCAACAAGCGCAGAACATACAAGCTCTATATTCCCGTCATATACCACACCCAGCGCGATATCTATAACAGCGTTTGCCGCTATCGCCGGTACGGATGTACTTCCGACATGACGGATATCAGTGCCTATTCCGACAAGCAGCTTTTCAAGCCGCTGCATCATAATATATGCCTGTATCTGCCATTCGTCATCATGCGGACATATCGCTACCTTGTGGTGCGGAACGCCAAGCATCACTTCTTGGGCTGCTGAGGCTGCTGTGCCGCTCTCTGGGCCTGAGCCTGCTGCTGCGCCTTCATCGCCTGCTGCTTTGCAGGGTCGATAATGTCATTGCCGCTGTTCAGCGTCTTTCTCATAACGCGCAGATTAGTGATATCCTTGGCAAGCAGCTCCTCAACTCGCGCGAGCATCTTGTCGGTAAACTCATTCGTGGATGTACGGATAAGGTTGGAGCGTGCCTGTGCGTTGCTGATCTCCTCGGTAGCGCGCTTGCGAGCCTCCTTCATGATGCTGTTCTGATCAAGCAGCTCGTTTCTGCGCTGCTCTGCCTTGCGGATGATATCCTCTGCTTCGCGCTTTGCGTCAGAGATGATGCGGTTCTTGTCCGCAACGACATTCTGAGCCTGCTGGATCTCCTTGGGGAGAACAAGGCGCATCTCGGTCGCGATCTCGTCGATCTGAGCAACGTCTACCATGCTCTTTTTGGAGAGCGGTACGGGCGAGGCTTTTCTAACCACCTCGTCAAGCATAGAGATAAGGTCTAAAAGGCTGTATTCCATTTTAAATTCCGTCCTTTCCGTCAATTGTTTTTCTTTTCAGCCGCTTTTCTCGCGGCGGTAAATTCACTGTTGAGCTTCTGAACTATTTCCTTGTGGATGCAGTCGGGTACATATTTGCTTATATCTCCGCCGAACATAGCCACCTGCTTTACCATGCTGGAAGAAACAAAGGTGGTGTTCTGGCTGGCAGGGATAAACACTGTTTCAGCGCGGGGATTGAGATCCTTGTTCGTATGAGCCTGCTGGAACTCCGACTCGAAGTCGGTGGTAGCGCGAAGTCCCTTTACGATAACGTCAACATCCTCACGTGTGTTGAAGTAATCGGCAAGAAGTCCGTCATAGCTTGCTATCTCAACATTCGGGAGATGAGCTGTCGCACGGCGCAGAAACTCACATCTTTCGGGAATACTGAAAGCAAATGTCTTGAACGGGTTTATGAACACCACCACGATAAGCTTGTCAAACATCTTCGATGCTCGTGTGATGATGTCGAGATGACCGTTTGTAACGGGATCAAAGCTTCCCGGATAAATTGCTGTTTTCATGACTTGTTGACCTTTCGATTTTATTCATCGTCCTCGTCGGATGCTTTGGGGCGATATATCGTTATTGCGGTGCGGGAATGCTTCAGCACCTTTGCTATCTCAAATCTGCCGAGCTCATGGGGGAGCGTAAGCTCCTTTTCGTGCTCGCAGATAATGATACCACTGTCAGACATCTTTTCTTCAAGATGCGGCAATGCCTTACTCAGTATCTTGAGATTATAGGGCGGATCAAGTATCGCGATGTCAAAGGTCGCTCTCGTGCTCTTCAGAAAAGCCGTGAACGGCATATTGACAACGTGTGCCCTGTCCTCTAATTTGGTATGTGCAAGATTCTGCTTTACTACCTTTATAGACGCTATCGCCGAGTCCACGAAATACGCTTCCTTCGCGCCGCGGCTGAGCGCCTCTATGCCGAGCTGTCCGCTTCCCGCAAACAGATCAAGCACCGTGCGTCCCTCTATCTCAAACTGTATGGCAGAGAAGATAGCCTCCTTAACGCCGTCGGTGGTGGGTCTTACGACCTCTGTACCCTCTACGGTGATGAGCTTGCTGCCCCTCGCCGAGCCCGTAATAACTCTCATTCTTATCTCCTGTCAATATATTGCAAAATAAAATCCTGTACCCTCTGCCATGCACCTGCTCTGTCACGCGACGGATCGTTCAGCACAAGGCACGGAATATCAAGCCTGCTAACAATTTCAAGCTCTCTGCGACGGCGTTCTTCAAGACATTCAATATAGCCGTCAAAGCCTGACAACGAGTGTTTCCTGCCATATTCACCACCCGTGTGATAACTGACCACGCCGTTGAGCCAGTCCTCTCCGCGTTCATCAGCCACAGCCTCGATAAGGAAACGGAAATTCTCCTCGTTGATGTAGATCACGACAGGCGCAAGCTCTTTTACACGCGAGAGTATCCCATTGATATGCCCGAGTGAGACCTCCGCGTCATAATCAAAGCGCACCATCGTTTCACACATGGTGTTCTGGATAAGACAGCAATTGAAGATATTTACGGTATCACTGTCCGCTGTTTTCGCAAACTGCTCCCATCTTTCAAACATAAGCGGACTCTCCGTCTGCCAGTCAAGATAATCATATATCTTGTATTCAAGAGCTTTATCAAAAAGCTTGCCGCTGAGTGAGGAAAGCTCTATTATACGCCCGCCCTCATGCTCCTCGCCCAGCTTTTTCAGCTGCGCACGCTCAAAAAACGAAAACTTCTTCATATTTTCAGCGCTGATGTATGCGTGAAATTCATAATCCGCAGGATGGCTGCCTGTTCCCTCGTCGGTGAACTCAGCCCTAACTCCTTGCTTTGCAAGAAGTCCTGCAATACTCTTGCCCATCGTGCTTTTTCCGCACCCGGGAAGTCCCTCAACAATAATAAGTCTTGTCATTGTGATAAATTACCT
>JAZQEQ010000041.1:0-4673 GCA_045539055.1 Oscillospiraceae bacterium
TGTAAGCTCGCAAAGCTTTTCGATGACCATCTGAGGTGTCACAGGCAGAGCATCGGTGCCGACCTGCTGAGGCTCGCCGAAATCGCCGTCAAGTATCTCGGAGCACCATTCGGGATTGTGCTTCTGCTCTATCTTTTCGCAGAGCTTTGAGAGCACAGCGGCAACGTCACCCGCAACGGTCGTGCAGACATCAACGTTCTTGTTGAACTCTGCAGGGTCTATATCAATGTGTATCATCTTTGCGTTCTTTCCGAAAACGCTCGTATCGCCTGTAACTCTGTCAGAGAAGCGTGTTCCGATACCGATGAAAAGGTCGCAGTGATTTAGTGCATACGCAGCCTTTACAGTGCCGTGCATACCGAGCATACCGATATATCTGCGGTCGGTCTCGTCATAAGCGCCCTGACCCATGAGCGAGGAGGACACGGGAGCGTCACAAAGCTCTGCAAAGCGCTTGAGCTCGTCAGATGCGTCTGAGCTTATAACACCGCCGCCTGTATAGATGTAGGGGCGCTTTGCCTCGGCGATAAGCTGAGCCGCTTTTTCAAGGCTTGCTTCGTCGCTATCGCTGACAGTATCGCAGCATACAGCAGGGCAGGGGGTAAACTCAGTGCTCATCGCTGTGATGTCCTTGGGAATATCAACAAGCACAGGACCCTTTCTGCCGCTTCCCGCGATCTTGAACGCAAGTCGCAGAGTATCAGCGAGATCCTCAACGTTCTGAACGATAAAGTTGTGCTTTGTGATAGGCATAGTGATGCCGGTGATGTCTACCTCCTGAAAGCTGTCGAGGCCGAGGAGGTTTCTGGAAACATTGCCTGTTATGGCAACAAGAGGAACGGAGTCCATATAGGCAGTTGCGATACCTGTGATGAGGTTAGTTGCGCCGGGACCCGAGGTCGCTATAACGACGCCTGTTCTTCCTGTAGAACGCGCGTATCCGTCAGCAGCATGGCAGGCACCCTGCTCGTGCGAGGTGATGACATGGTGTATCCTGTCGCTGTATTTGTAAAGACTGTCATAAATATTCAGAACAGCGCCGCCGGGATAACCGAAAACAGTATCCGCGCCCTGCTCCAGAAGACATTCAACTATGATATCCGAGCCATTTAATAACATTATCTGTCACCTTTCTTTACTTTTTATATAACGATTATATTTTAACACTTTTATATCACTTTGTCAATATAAATCGATAAAGTATTTTGTATAAAAATAACCTCCGCAGCGGATGCGGAGGTTACTGTTATAGAAGCTATGTCGAAATGATATTGATCAGGCTCTGAGCTGATCTACCTGCTCCTTCAGCATTCTGGACTGTCCGCTGAGCTCCTCGCAGGAAGCAGCAGTCTGCTCTGCGGTAGCGGAGTTCTGCTGAACAACATCGGAGATCTGTCCGATTCCGACTGTGATCTGGCGGATAGCCTCTGCCTGCTCGACTGCGGCAGTATGAATGTCGCCAACAAGCTGATCGGTCTTCTCGGAGTATTCCATTACTGCCTTCATTGTTTCAGCGGTATTTTCAGCGATCTGAACACCGTTGGTTACAGCGTCGACAGTTGCGGATATAAGCTCATTGGTGTGACTTGCTGCCTCGGCAGACTTGGCTGCGAGATTTCTTACTTCATCTGCAACAACTGCAAAGCCCTTGCCGGCATCTCCTGCGCGAGCAGCTTCGATAGCAGCATTGAGAGCGAGTATATTGGTCTGGAATGCGATATCGTCAATAGTTCTGATGATCTCACTGATCTGTACGGATTTTGTACGGATATCCTCCATAGCTGCAAGCATGGTCTCCATTTCCTTGTTCTGCTGGGAGATCTTTTCGCAGCTTTCGACTGACAGCTTATTTGCCTGCTCAGCGTTATCTGCAGTGGTCTGCACCTTATTGGAAATGCTGTCGATGCTGGAGGAGAGCTCGTCAATAGCAGTTGCTTGTCTGGTAGTGCCTTCTGCAAGCATCTGTGCACCATCAGCGATCTGGTTGCTTCCTGTCATAACATCGTCAGCGGAAGCGTTCATGTTGTTGATGATACCATGCAGTGTAGTGTTGATCTTTTCAAACGATTCTCTGATAGCCTCAAAATCGCCGATGTATTCAACGTCAGGAGTCTGTGAGAAGTCACCCTCTGCCATGCAGGCAAGAATACGAGAAATATCGTTTATGTAAGCGTTGAGGGAATGCTTTGTTTTCTCGAGATCTACTACAAAGCGTCCGATCTCATCGTCCGCGAACTTATGATCGGAGTCGGGAATACCAAGATTGCCGCGGCTCATATTATCGGCGAGCTGTTCAGCAACAGAGATAGGCTTTGTGATCGTATTTCTTATTATTATTGTGAGGGCGATGCCTGTTGCAACGGTTGCGACAGCAGCTATGCCGATTGCGATCAGCGTCATTATGAGGAAGCTCATATCGTCTTCGGCAGAGGGGTAGCCTGCGAAAAACGCACCGACGATGTTGCCGCTCAGATCATACATAGGCTCGTAATCAACAAAATGATTATTACCGAGTATATCAGCAGTACCGCAGTATACCTGACCCTTTTCGATGACCTTAGCAGCAACTGCCGCACTCATTTCTGTACCGACTGCACGGCTTCCGTCAGCGTTCTGTACAGTGGTCGCATATCTTGTTGTTCCGTTGAAAAGGGTAACTTCAGCGCCTGTCAGCTCTTTTATGCTGTCGAGATACGAGCATTCTGTAAGGTTCATACCAACTATAGAAAAGCCGACAACGGTGTCGTACATCACGACAGGAGTGATATACTGTATGGTAAGACCTGCAGCGGAATCCAGAACGATTCCGATATTTATGATCGAATCAGACAGAGTCGTGAAATCAACGTCTGAGAGCGTGTAGTTTTCGGAGTTCCAAACTACTTCGCCGCTCTTTTTTGCAAGCACGATAAAATCATTTTCTCCGCCCTTGTGGGTGTTCCATTCGGTTGCGATAGTATCTACATTTTTTGTCAAAAGGGTATTACCTATGATACCCGATGAATCCAGATAACGGAATATTTCGCCCAGACGGTGACCTTCACTCTGCACCTCATTCTTCAAGATTGCAAGTGAAGATGCCGATTTATCCTGCATCAGGCTGTCGCTGTGATTTCTTGCAAGCAGTATAGTGGACAGCATAGTTATACCTATACTTACGACAAGCAGCAGACATACTATCAGTGTAAGCTTCTTGCCGATGCTTTTGAGTTTCATACAAACTCCTCCTTTATCCTATTATTACTTTAAGTATACATTATTTTCTACTATACGTCAATGCACGAAAAGACGAATTTTTCCTGATTTTTTCGTCATTTTAACGATTAGTTTATATTTTAACATACGTTTTTTATACATCGTTGACAAAATTGCGATAATATGCTAGAATAATGATAAAAAACGAAAGGAAAGCTTATAAAAGCAAAATACGGATATGAAAGCAATAGTTTATGAATCAAACACAGGTTTTACCGAAAGATACGCAAAGACTCTGTCAGAAAAGACCGGAATACCTGCATACACATTAAAGGAAGCGAAAAAAGCTGTCGCAAAGGACAGCGAGATCGTATTCCTCGGTTGGGTGTTTGCAAATAAGATACAGGGCTTCGACAAGGCTAAGAAGCAGTGGAAGGTAGAGGCTCTTGCTGCGGTGGGAATGAATCCTCTCTCCGATAAGAACACCGAGATAGTAAAGGACGCAAACAAGCCCGAGTGTCCTATGTTCTATCTTCCCGGCGGCCTTGATAACTCAAAGCTCGGCGGAATGCACAAGATGATGCTTTCGATGGTAAGAAAGAGCCTTGAAAAGGAGAACAAGCCCGAGTACGCGGATGTTATAAAGATGTTCAACGAGGGCGGCGATTTCTTCTCCGAGGAGTATCTCGAGGGTCTGCTGGCGCTGATGCTGATGAAAACAAATTGATAAAATTCATGCCGACAGTTGATGCTGTCGGCATATTTCGTCATAAAATGTATAAACTACCCTCGGGTGATAAAATGAAAAATTTCCTTAAAGGACTTCTCTGCGGCAGCCTTAACGGCTTTTTCGGCTCTGGCGGCGGAGTTATCGCTGTGCCCGTACTGGAGCATGACGGCTGCTCGGCAAAGGAGGCGCACGCAGGCTCGGTTGCGCTGATATTCGTGCTGAGCATAGTCACGACCGCCGCCTACGCAATGAATGACGGTCTTGACATCGCGACCGCATGGCAGTACGTTCCGTGGGGGCTTGGCGGTGCGGTGGCAGGCTCGATATTTCTTCGTAAGATAAGCTCCGTGTGGCTGCACAGAGTATTCGGTCTGCTGATAATTGCAGCTGCGGTGAGGTCGTTGTTCCTATGATAGAAGCAATAATCGGTTTTGTCACGGGAGTTATAGCCTCAATGGGGCTTGGCGGCGGCTTTGTGCTGATGATATGGCTGACGATGTTCGCAGGAGTTGAGCAGCGCACCGCGCAGGGCATAAATCTGCTGTTCTTTCTGCCTATAGCACTGGTGTCGCTGATAATTCATGTAAAGGGCGGACTTATTGACAAAGCGCTTTTGAAAAAATACCTTTTCGGTGGCGCAGTCGGCGCAGTGCTCGGAACTGTTGCGGCGCAGCTTATTCCGAACGAGCTGCTGTCAAAGCTGTTCTCGCTGTTCCTGCTTGCGTTTGGCGTGAGGGAGCTTATTGTG
>JAZQEQ010000042.1:0-3375 GCA_045539055.1 Oscillospiraceae bacterium
AAGATGATTACCGTAGGACGAAGCCGTAAGATCTGGTTCAATATGGTCGTGCAGTCCTACGCACAGCTCGACAATGTTTACGGCAAGACTGTCGGCGATATCGTGAAATCCAACTGCGGACTCAAGATGTTCATCGGCTCAAACGATATCGACACCTGCAAGGAGTTCTCGGAGCTTTGCGGTAACTGCACAGTCACCACAACAAGCGTATCCAAACAGCTCGGCAGCAAGGAGGGTGAGGCAAGCTACAGCTCGCAGCTGCAGACAAGACCGCTTATCTATCCGTCTGAGCTTCAGAAGATCAACAACAAGACCGACACAGGTAACGCTATCATCGTTACATTCGGCAACTACCCGTTAAAGACAAAGTTCACTCCCAGCTACAAGTGCGATCTGTACGATTTCGGTACGATGGATCTCGCCGATGTAAGAGGCAATGCGTTCTTCCCCGATGAGGTTTTCTACGATATCACCGAGAGAAACGCTATCGTGCTGGGTGAATAAAAATACCGACTGAAAGAGGGCTGCAAGATGAAAAAACGAATATTCAGCGCAGTACTGGCCTGCGCGACTGCGGCAGCGCTTTCACTCGGAGCGCACGCGACTACCGCTTCCACTGCAAAGCCCGACAGCGAGGCTGTGCAGGAGGTGGAGCTGAACTATATCCATACGGATATCGAGGAGAACTACATAAAGCGTTACAACCTCTATGAGCAGGTGATGTACGGACAGATCGTGTTCTACACAAACATCTCAAACGGCGATATCGTCAGCAAGGGTGTAAAGGTAGAGCTTCCCGCCGAGCTTGAAACTATTTTCGAGCGTGACGGCAAGGAGATCGAGTTCGTGAACAACGAGGAGATCACAGAGATAGGCTCTTATTCGCTCACTGTTATCGCAAAGGGCGAGGATATCCTTGGCGGCAAGGAGAACGACAGATATTACGGTCTGTTCCGTTTCCGCATACTCGAGGATGACGGCTATTCGGTCGATCCGGATGAGGACTACACCGAGGGTGACACGATACATATCGAGGATCTCGGCGGCGAGGAAACGGATGTTTCGCAGGGACCCGTTACCGGCGACACTTATGAAGCTCCCGATGATGAAGTACCTTCCGAGAGCGAAGAAAGCACCGAGAACATCGAGAGCACCGAAAGCGACGATCCGTGGGCTGATGACGGCGCAGAGGACTCACAGCCTGACGAAAAGCCCGATGACGAGCCTGCCGATGACACTGAAAGCGGCGCGGACGGCGGCGATGACGCAGACTCCGATGATCCTGACGGCGGCGATGATGACGATGCCGCTGCCGAGGGCGACAGCGAGGCTCCCGAGGGCGACCGCTTGCTTATCAGAGCGGTAGGTACAGATGACGGCATAAAGCTTGTCACAAAAGCAAAGACAGAGTTCTTTACAAACATCCCCCCCGACATGAAGACAACGGGCGATGTTACCATCAACACTGCGGCGGATGTTCAGTATAAGCTTTACCGCAACGGAAAGCTGGTAGAGGACTACGACTTGAGGGATGAGATATCCAAAGAGGGCAGCTATCAGTTCTTTGTATATGACGGAAGCGGCACTTACCCCGCAGAGTTTGATTTTGAGATCGGACGGCGTTATGTTGCGGGACTCACAAAGTATGAGGCGGCAAAGGGTGTCAGGATCATCAACGCGCTGTACGAGGGCAACAAGATACGCTCCACCCCGTTTGCCGTAGAGCTTGGAAATGAGGGCACTTACACCATTGAGATGAGCTACGGCGATCACGAATGGAAAGAAACATTCGTGCTTGATAACACTTTACCCGATGTCGGCTTTAAAGGCGTAAAGGGCGGAAGATCTCCGGGCGGTCCTGTGGAGATCAGACTCAAGTCTGACGATATCGAGTCGTACGAGGTATATCTCGACGGAAAGAAGATAAAGGTAAAGAAGCTCACACTGACAGAGCCGGGTGAATATGTCGTAAAGGTATACGACAGGGCAGGAAACCTTACCGAAAAGAATTTTATTATAGAGTACCGCATGAACGAGATGGGAATCATCGTTATCGTGCTGCTGTGCGCTATCGTAGTTGCAGGCGTGGTATTCTTTATCAGATGTAAGAAGAAATTTATCGTCCGCTGAGGCGAGCGAAATTTGCTGTAAAGGAGATGAGAGGATATGTTCGGACAGTACCTTGCATGGAGCACCACGCTGTCATCTGCGTTCGAAGAAGTGCTGAGCACTATATTTGAAACGCTTACAACTCCGTTCCTTGCAGTTATCAAGGCACTGCTCGTTATCCTTGTAAAGATCATTTACAGCTGTATCGTAGACGGACTTATAAACATACTCCACATCCTACTCAGGATCGTTGATTTCTGCGAGGGTATATTCAATATCTTCGCGGGCATCGAGCCTGTAAATGCAAACGGCGAGGAGAAATATCTCCTTGACGCGTTTATCTCGCACAACGTCATCCAGAACGCGCTGATAATGATAACTATAATAGCGGTGATCGTGTGCTTTGTGTTCACGGTCTATTCGCTCACAAAGTCCATCGGCGCAAACGTTCTTGAAAACAAGAAGCCTGTCGGTCACATCATGGGTCAGGCACTTAAGGCTTGTATAACCTTTCTGCTGGTGCCGCTGATGTGCTATTTCGGCGTGCAGCTGTCCTCGACCCTGCTCACGGCGACCAGCCGTGCCATAAGCACCTCGATGGGCAGCAACGATTCGGCGAGGTTCTCCACCATATTGTTCCTGTCGGGAACGTTCGGGTCGGACAGTGACGACAGCTACAGCGATGGCGCAAGGGCGGACTATCTCAACAACACGAAATCGATATACGACCGCACTGAAACGGAAAAAGATTTCAAGATGCGCGAGCTCAGCGATATGGAGGACACGTTCAACTGGATGTTCCAGGTGGAAGACAGCTCCGAGCCTGATTATTATGATACGGGATTTATAACGTATAACTTCCTGCTTGTGTACGGTGAAGCGATATTCACGATAATAGTCATGCTATGCTCGGTGCTTGTGTTCATACGGCGTATCATAGAAGTGATATTGCTGTATATAGTATCGCCGTTCTTTGTCGCAAGCATACCTCTGGACGAGGGCGCAACGTTCCGACGTTGGCGTGAGATGTTCATAGGCAAGCTGATATCCGGCTTCGGAACGGTGTTCACGATGAAGATAGTGCTGCTTCTGATCCCCGTGATCATGAACAGCGGCTTTACATTTGCGGAAGACAGGATGATCGATTCCGTAATAAAGACCTTGTTTGCGCTTGGTAGCATCCTTGCGGCATACAAGTCGCAGCATACGATCCTTGAGGCGTTCAATCCTGAGATCGCCCGTGCTGCTAAGGAGAGCGCAGGCGCT
>JAZQEQ010000043.1:0-1692 GCA_045539055.1 Oscillospiraceae bacterium
TCAATTTTGCATGATCAAGTATATATCGGAAACCGCGTCCACGGAAAAGTAAAGAAAGACGACCTGCGCCGCTCGCTCGGAGTAGTGCTTCAGGACGTCAACCTGTTCACGGGCACGGTCATGGATAACCTCCGCTACGGAAAGCCTGACGCTACCGATGAGGAGTGTATCGCAGCGGCGAAGCTTGCGAATGCAGACGGCTTTATCAGGATGCTTCCCGAGGGCTACGATACAGTGCTTACACACGGCGGCAGCGGACTTTCGCAGGGACAGAGGCAGCTTCTCTCCATTGCAAGAGCTGCAGTAGCAGACCCGCCCGTAATGATACTGGACGAGGCGACTTCCTCCATCGACACGCGCACCGAGGCTATCGTTCAGGCTGGTATGGACGCGCTGATGATAGGAAGAACGGTATTCGTCATCGCGCACCGACTGTCCACGGTAAAGAACTCCGATGTGATCATGGTGCTTGACCACGGCAGGATAATCGAGCGCGGCAGCCACGAGCAGCTTATCGCGCAGCGCGGACAGTATTACAGACTGTACACAGGCGCGTTTGAGCTGGAGTAAGCTTTGCCGACTTTTTGCCGCAAATCGTTGAATATATTAAATACCACTTGTAATTTGTGGACAGATGTGATATAATTATACTATTGCTTTTAAATAGGAAAGGAATGATAGATTTGAAGCGTGTTGGTCTGGATATAGGCTCTACGACCGTAAAGGTCGCTGTAATAGGCGACAACGGCGAGCTGTTATACAGTCAGTACAAAAGACATTTCTCTGATATAAGAAAGACGGTTTCCGATATCATAGCCGATGCAGGTGAGAAGCTTGCAGGTGAGAAGATCATGATCGCCGTTACAGGCTCGGGCGGTATCTCGGTATCAAAGTGGCTGGGCATTCCGTTCGTGCAGGAGGTTGCGGCAGGCACAAATGCTATCCGCAAGCTTATTCCGCAGACGGACGTAGCTATCGAGCTCGGCGGTGAGGACGCTAAGATAACCTACCTCACAGGCGGACTTGAGCAGCGTATGAACGGCACCTGTGCAGGCGGTACAGGCGCATTCATCGACCAGATGGCGGCACTTATCAATACCGATATCGGCGGCCTTAACGAGCTTGCAAAGAAGCACACGACTATATATCCCATCGCATCGCGTTGCGGCGTTTTCGCAAAGAGCGATATCCAGCCGCTGCTGAACGACGGTGCAAAGAGAAGCGACGTTGCGGCTTCCGTTTTCCAGTCTGTTGTAAACCAGACGATAAGCGGACTTGCCTGCGGTAAGCCCATCAAGGGCAACGTTGCGTTCCTCGGCGGACCTCTGCATTACCTGTCCGAGCTGCGCCAGCGTTTTATCGAAACGCTGAACCTGACCGAGGAGCAGATAATCTTCCCCGAAAACGCAAATCTTTTCGTAGCCATGGGCTGTGCGCTGTCTGACGAGAGCGCAGAGGCTGATATGGACGTGCTCGTAAAGAAGTCCTCAAACCTCGAGAGCAACCAGCTCCGCGAGGTAGAGCGTCTTGCTCCGCTCTTCAAGAGTGATGAGGAGCTGAAAGCGTTCAAGGAGCGCCACGCAAAGGCGATAATCCCGACCGCGGATATCGCAAAGCACAGCGGCGCATCTTACCTCGGCGTTGACGCAGGCTCCACCACCACAAAGGCGGTGCTGCTCAATAAGGACGCTG
>JAZQEQ010000044.1:0-5509 GCA_045539055.1 Oscillospiraceae bacterium
CTCCGACCTGTTCTTGCGGTTTACCAGCCTGTATAGCCTTTTAACGTCCACGATAAAGCCTGTTTCGTTATTTACTGCCATGCAGCTAACAAGCACTGTCTTATCGTCCACTTCGTCTGCGATCGCCTGTTCAAAGTCGTCGTAGTCCTTGGGCGCGAGCCTTACAACGCGCATTCCCTTTTCTTCGAGCTTTGCGATGGGGTTTGCGGCGGCGGGATGTTCGATCGCGGTAGTGACGATCTTGTCGCCGTTTCTGCGGTAGGTCTCACAAGCGCCGAATATCGCGGTGTTGTTGCTTTCGGTAGCGCCTGAGGTGAAGTATACATCGCCCTCGGGGAATTTAGCGGCAAGAGCTTTTCTTGCACCGTTTATTATCTTTTCCGCCTCTATACCGAGCCTGTGCAGTGAGCTTGCATTACCGAAGCAGCTGTTCATCGTATCGGTAACGGCTGCCACTGCTTCAGCGCAGGGCTTAGTCGTTGCGGCATTGTCGAGATATATCATTTTGTTCTCCGTTTTTTGTTCTTTTTCGGCTCTTTACATACTTAGCCATTATCACTCTATTATAGTATAGCACATTTTCCCGTATTTGAACAGTGTTTTTTGAAATTTTTTATAGTATTTTCATAGAGGTTACAAAACGGTTACAAATGGTTACAAAACGGTTACAAAATCGGGTAAAAAGTTACTGAATTATTACAGTTTTTTCGTATTTGGTTACAATGTTGTCATAATTGTTGATTTTTTTGTCCGCAGATGCTACAATTAGGTCAGAAAGAAAAAATGAATGAATATGAATCCTCCAAAAATTCCTACGACGCCTCCGAAGCAATTCGGGGGCGTTTTAGGTTTTGGTTAAGGGTACAGCATACCTCGACCGCACACATCTCGCTTGCATCGCTTCCGCCATAGCATACGGTGCTTCGCTTGAAAGGCACAAAGCCTTACTGCGCTCACACCGCACGCTCTGACGAAAGCTCTGACTGCGCGATCCGTGCACGTCCGATGTATGCTGTACCCTCCGTATCACACCCCGACCGCACACATCTCGCTTGCATAGCTTCCGCCATAGCATACGGTGCTTCGTTATTGACAGTTCAATATTTTCGTGATATAATCTTGTTGAAATAAATGTCGTAAAAGGGCATATTTTGTTGTGTTTTCAGACATTGTGTTCAGGAGGTATATAAAATGGCATTGATCTATTGTTCTGCCTGCGGAAAGCAGATAAGCGACAAGGCGGCGGCCTGTCCGCACTGCGGCGCGGCACATACACCGGTGAATACTGTTGTAAATGCCCCTGTACAGCCTATTGCGCAGCCTCAGGTACCTGCGCAGCAGACACCAAAGAACTCCAATAAGGTAATTATTACAGTTGGCGCGATACTGGCGGTGCTTTTGATCGCTCTGATAGTTGTGGTCATCATGGTCAACGGCGGCGATAAGTCGCAGAGCGACAATAATTCAATCAGTACTGTGGCAACGACTACTTCTAACAACAATTATGTTCCGCCTGCTACTGCAGCGACCTCCGCCAACAACACCCCTGATGAGAGCGTAGCAACGACTCCGACGGTAGCGGTATATAATGTCACCCTGTCAGTGAACTGCAAAAAGAATACTAACGTAGCGTGGCTGGGAAGAGATGCAAATAATTTATATGACGTTGATATTCTTATTGACGGAAAGAATCTGGCAACACTGCCGCACGGCAAAACACAGGAATATCCCGTATTGCTTGAGGCAGGCTCTCACACCGTTGAATTCCGTATAGCAGGTCTTGATCGTAACGGTGATCCGCTCTACAATAAAACCGATTCCGGCAGCTATAAAAAAATGACGTTTAGTGTATCCGAAAATTCAAGCTTTTCGTATAAGGTCGTGCTTGCTGAGGGCAATGACATAGAGGTTGAAATGCTGTAACAGAAAGGGTATGCCTATGTATAAGTGTCCTGAATGTGGAAAGAATTACGCTGAAGCTGTTGCGATATGCTCGGAATGCGGTGCACCTTTTGAGAGTGCGGCTGCACCTCAGGCTGATAAATTCTGCGGTGAATGCGGTGCTGCTATTCCCGACGGTGCTATGTTCTGCGGCAACTGCGGCGCGCCTGTTGGAGCAGCTGCTCCCGCGGCTACAAAGGTCTGCGACGAGTGCGGAGCGGTGCTTCCCGATGGTGCTGCGGCCTGCGGCAACTGCGGCGCACCTGTTGGCACGGCAGTGCCTGCGGCGGTAACAGCAGCGCCTGTTATGGCTGTCAGTGCAATAGCTCCATCAGCGGCGCCAAAAGGAAAGATAGCAATTACTATCGGAAACATCTTCTTTCTGCTGAGCCTGATACCTGCTACGATAATTCTCCTTGGAGATTTGTTCGTGTTCAGGGCAACAGGTGTAGTAGATGAGCGCTTTGGTTATTTCGGCTTTTCCAAAGCCTTCAATTACCTGACAGATCTTGTCGGTATTCTGGAGGGATTGGGTGTTGATTCGCTTGAGCATGTCCGCACGCTGACATCAGTTTTCGGCTTTACATGGACGGTAGTGATCGCCGCACTCATATTTGTTGCGATAGATTATATCAAAGGCATCATTGCGGCAAACAAGGGCAAGCTCCTTTACAATATCTGCTTTATGCCGCTTACTTATCTTGCTATGAGCTTTCTGTTCAGCGTTACCATATATGCATCGATGTTATATCCGATAAACGATGTGCTGAATAGCGGCATGGTAGGTGCGATCAACCAGTTCGTAGGCTTTGAGCTAAGCATTGACATGACCGCAGCTGCGATATGGCTTGCTGTGATCGCGGGTGTAAATGCGGTGATATTCGTTATACTGAAGCTGGTCGAAAAGTTTGGCTCGGGCGCAAGGTGACGCGAACTTCGGAAGTATAGTATTTTTCAGAAAACAGGCTCATCTTCCTCGTGAAGATGAGCTTTTTGTGCCGTTTTCAAACGCTTCAATTCAGTTGTTTCATCTGAGATCGGATGATATTCAGTAATAACACTGCGCAGATGTGCGTTTGGTTGCAAAGTGCGTTGAAGCTGTGGAGGAGGTCAGGTATGCTGAAGCTGTTGAGATACGGCAACACGAACACTTTTTACATAAGCGGCGGCGGAAAAGGGCTGCTTGTGGATACAGACTGGGCTGGAACACTGCCTGCGTTCTACAATGCGCTGGGAGCTGCCGATGTAACGCTTTCTGACATCGCGTATGTGATGGCTACGCACTATCATCCGGATCACATGGGCCTGATAGGTGAGTTGCAGGAGCTTGGCGTTAAGCTGCTAGTTTTTGATGTCCAGCGTGATATGCTGCATTTTTCTGACGGTATCTTCGCGAGGGAAAAGGGGCTTCGTTATATTCCACCCGAGGACAGCAGTACTCAGGTGATATCCTGTGCCGAAAGCCGCAGCTTCCTGCGTTCTGTCGGGATAGACGGGGAGATCCTGCACACGCCCTCGCACAGCAAGGACAGCGTTTCGCTGGTGCTTGACGAGGGCATCGCGATAGTAGGCGACCTTGACCCGATAGATGTCGTCGAAGCCTACGAGGACAATGTGCCGCTTCGCGATTGCTGGGATATGATAATGGCGCGCTCACCGAAAACTGTGTTCTATTCGCACGTAAATAAAAGGGAATTTTAGAGATGTATAAGATTTAATGGTCTGCCACGGCGGCAGCAGGACGCTGTCGCGGCGTCCCCCAAAGGCGGCATGGACGGCGCCAACACAGGGACGGCTGCAATATCTGCAACCTAGTATAATAGAGAAGGAATAAAAATGATATGTACAAGATTTTAATGGTCTGCCACGGCAATATATGCCGCTCGCCGATGGCGGAGTTCGTGCTGCGCGATATGCTGAAAAAGCGCGGTATAGAGGGCGTTGAGGTCGCCTCGGCGGCGACTTCTACCGAGGAGATCGGAAACGGCGTTCACCGCGGTACGAGGGCGATACTGCATTCGCTCGGGATAGACTGTTCTTTTAAGCGCGCAAGGCAGATGACGAGGTCTGACTATGCAGAGTACGATCTGCTGCTCGGCGCGGACAGCCGCAACATAATCAACATGAAGCGCATTTCAGGCTCTGACGGCGAGGGTAAGATACTCCGTCTTCTTGATCTCACGAGCCGTCCGCGCGACATTTCCGACCCGTGGTATACAGGGGATTTCGACACGACCTACGCCGATGTAAAAGAGGGCTGCGAGGCTCTGATAGCATGGCTGTATGAGCAGGGGATCATCTCATGAGGATGCTTTCACGCTCGCATCCGCTGTGCTGCTTCGTGTATCTTGTCGCAGTGCTCGGAGTCACGATATTCACACGCGAGCCGCTGATGCTTCTGATGTCGGCGGTGGGAGCGTCGCTTCTGCTGGCGCTGTCGGGAATGGCTCGGCATACGCTATGGCTGCCACTGATAGTTGTTTTCTCGGCAGCAGTGAACCCGATATTCGTGCATCGCGGTGATACGGTGCTGTTTTTTGCGGGCGACCTTGCGGTAACGCTTGAGTCTGTCGCATACGGCGCGGTGTTCGGACTTATGCTTGCGGCGGCGGCAGGCTGGAGCGTTGCGGCGACAAAATACATGACCAGTGACAAGTACATCTGGATATTCGGGCGGATAGTGCCGACGAGCGGACTTGTGCTTAGCTGCGGAATGCGTTTGGTACCGTTGTTCATAAGAAGAACAAGGGAGTTTTCCTCGGCATCGGGCGAGGCAGGTGTGAAAAGCTCGCTTAAGTCCTTTTCGGCGGCGGTAGGTTACAGCGCGGAGCAGGCTATGGTGTCTGCAGACTCGATGCGCGCGAGGGGCTACGGTACAGCAAGACGGACGAGCTATTCGCTGTATCGCTTCGGGCTTCCCGAGGGCTTGCAGCTTGGCGCGATAACGCTGCTTTTTGCGGCGTCAGTGATGCTGATGTGCTTTGGCGGCGGAGCGTTTGAGTTCTACCCTACGCTGTCCGATATAGCAGCGCAGCCTATCGATATCGCGCTTTATGTGACGTTCGGCGCGCTGTGTGTTATGCCGTCGGCTGCGATAATTTATGAGAAGATAAGAAGAAGCCGTATACCTGCGGCGGTAAAGGAGCATTGAGATGGGCATTATTACTGCTGAAAAGCTGTCGTTCATATATCCCGATGGCACGGCTGCGCTCGCCTCAGTGGATCTTGACATTGCCGAGGGCGAGTTCGTGACGGTCTGCGGAGCATCAGGCTGCGGTAAGAGCACGCTGCTGAGGCTGCTTAAGCCTGCACTTGCGCCGCATGGCAATGTGAGCGGCGGTATAACGTTCTGCGGCGAGGTTCTGCATACGCTGCCGCTTTCGCGTACAGCGAGTGAGATAGGCTTTGTGATGCAGGACCCCGAGGCAGGTATCGTTACTGACAAGGTATGGCATGAGCTTGCATTTTCACTTGAAAGTGCAGGATTTAAAACTGACGAGATACGTCGCCGCGTCGGCGAGATGGCAGGTTATTTCGGGTTGGAGAGCGTTTAAGTCGGAGGCCAAGC
>JAZQEQ010000045.1:0-3035 GCA_045539055.1 Oscillospiraceae bacterium
CATGGCTACGATCCGACTTCCAAAGTCTGTCCTTGTAGCTGTCCTTCGGCGGAACGATGCAGTTTGTGGTCATCAGCACCGGACCGTTAAAGCTCTCAAATTCCTCTTTCTGCTTCCACCACGCATTGCCGTAATTTCCTGCGAAATGCGGATACTTTTTGAAGAACGGATAATAATGCGCAGGTAGCATTTCCGAGTGCGAATAAACATCAACTCCCGTATCCTTTGTCTGCTCAAGGAGCATTTCAAGGTCTTTCAGATCGTGACCTGAGATCAGTATTGCAGGATTATTGCGGACACCGATATCAACTGTCGTGATCTCAGGATTGCCGTATGCTGTAGTATTTGCTTTATCAAGGTCAGCCATACCCTGAACGCCGTACTTGCCGACTTCCAGCGTGAGAGCCACAAGGTCATCGACCGACAGACTGTCATCAAGTGTTTTAGCAAGAGCCGACTGTAAGAAAGCATCAAGCTCCTCATCATCATTCAGCAGAACGTTTGCGTGTTTTGTATATGCCGCAAGTCCTTTCAGACCGTAGGTTATCAGCTCACGCAGAGAGCGTATATCCTCATTCTCTGTTGCAAGTACGCCGACAGTCTTTGCTTTCTCGGCATAGTCCGAACCGTTCCAAAGAGCTGCTCCGGGGAGTGAATCTTTATTCTGCACCTGTCCGAGCAGTTCTTCTTTGACTGCAAGTGTTTCAGTAACCTTAGCGGTAATGCTGTCGAGATCGAAATTTGCATTGGTGATCGTGATAAACAGGTTCACGCTGATAAGATGATTGACAGCCTTATCGACTGCCTGTCCCTCTGCACGGAGCTGAGTTGTCAACGCAGACAGCCCCTTTGTAACGTACACAAGCAAGTCCTGCATTACTGCGACTTCGGGTTGTTTACCGCAGACACCGCAAGCGGTACAACCTTTACAGCCCGCTGTTTCCTGACACTGATAGCAAAACATTTTCTGTTCCATGATATATTCCTCCATTATTTTCTTATCTCAACAATACTGCCGTCCGGCGAGATGACTGCTATTTCAAGCGGAATATCCTTACCGCTTGCTTCGATTGCTTTTTTTATCGCATACTCCATACCGCCGCAGCACGGCACTGTCATTCTTGTGAGAGTGATGCTCTTTATATCGTTATTACGGAATATCTCTGTCAGCTTTTCGGAGTAATCAACAGCATCGAGCTTCGGACAGCCGATGAGCGTAATCTTCCCACGGATAAAATCATGGTGGAAGTTCCCGTAGGCGTAAGCTGTACAATCGGCAGCGATAAGCAGATCAGCACCGTTGAAATAGGGTGCATTAGTCGGCAGGAGCTTTATTTGTATCGGGAATTGTCTCAGACAGCCTGGAACACGAACATCGCTGTCATCTTCTTTTGGCGTAAAGCTCTGTAATGCAGAACCCGGACAGGTGAAACCGCTGCAGGTAGACTTTTTCTGCTTGTTTTCTTGCACCGCCTTTTCATCATAAGCCGCCGCTTCACGCTCGGTGAAGTGGATAGCGTCCATAGGACAGGCAGGGAGACAGTCACCGAAGCCATCGCAGAAATCGTCACGCATGAGCTTAGCCTTGCCATTCACGATAGCGATCGCCCCCTCATGACAAGCCTTTGCACACAGACCGCAGCCGTTGCATTTTTCTTCGTCTATTTCAATTATTTTCCGTATCATAGCCATACCTCCTTGACTTTCTGTATCCATTATAGTATAATCAAAGGAGAAAGTATGTTGTAATTACAACATTTTGGGAGAAAAATATGGATATTTCAGTTTTGCATAATTCGATACTGTTCAAGGGCTTTGATGATACCGAAATATCTGAGCTTCTGAAAGCCCTTAATGCAGCCGAAAAGAAATACAATAAAGGTGAGATGATATTTTCATCGGGAGAGATCACCGATAAGCTCTGCTTTGTCACGGCAGGCGGCGTTACGATTGAAAGCAATGATATGTGGGGAAACCGCACGATACTCAACCTTGTAGGTAAGGGACAGTTCTTTGCAGAAAGCTATGCACTCCTGCCCGATGTGCCGATGCTTGTTGATGTATGTGCTGCCGAGGATTGCAGTATCGTGTTTCTGAGCATGAAGTCGCTCGCTGACCTCAACGATACGATAAGGGCGAGACTTCTTGCAAATCTTCTCACTATCACCACAAGAAAAAATCTGCACCTATCGAGCCGGAGCTTTCATACTGCTCCGAGACAGGTGCGTGGACGTATTATGGCGTATCTTAATACCGTATCGGTTCAGAAGCATTCCCGTGAGTTTGATATACCCTTTGACCGTCAGCAGCTTGCGGACTACCTCAATGTGGAACGCTCTGTGCTATCAAATGAATTGAGCAAGATGCAGAGGGACGGACTGATACGATGCAGGAAGAACCATTTTGAGATCATATAACAGAAGCGCAGATGACCAATTTTAGCCATCTGCGCTTTTTTATGTTCCTGTTTTCTCAAAGCCCTTTAATACCTGTTTAGGAAAGTGCGCACAGGAAATTGATTTCGCATACGATAGCATCATGGACATTGCGAAGTCGCTTCCACCCTATGACACAAAGCATTTCAGACACGGTCTCCTGAGAAATCTGTTCGCATATTATAACGACATCTTTGACGAGCCTTTCTATGAAGACTCGGAGTTTGAAGTCGATGACTACAACGAACACTTTGTCAGTGCAGAGAGCACTCCTGTGTCCTATGAGGAAATGTACATCACGGAAGAGTTGAATGAACTGCGAGCGTTATCTGATTACGAATTTGACAGCAAGAAGGTTTTCAGCAACTACGAGAACAGAAAAGATGCTGCTGACTTCACGACTTGTATCGAACAGATGACGAATGAGTTCTCAACTTTTATCGAGGACATTATCCGCGTCAAGAAAATCTTTATGCCGTTCGTTGACGAACTATGTGACCACAACAGTTATCCGACAGCACAAAAAGTAATTGATACTTTTCAGCGCTATACAAGTATTGTTTCAAGCGGAAGTATGTGCATGGGACACACAGTTATCGA
>JAZQEQ010000046.1:0-1698 GCA_045539055.1 Oscillospiraceae bacterium
GTGGAGCAGGCGATAAAGGAGCACCCCAATGCCGTTGCGGTGCTTGTAAACAACCCTACATACTACGGAATATGCTCGGATCTGCGCGCCATCGTAAAGCTTGCGCATGAGCATGGAATGCTGTGCCTTGCGGACGAGGCTCACGGAACGCATTTTTATTTTGGCGACGATCTGCCCGTATCCGCTATGGCGGCAGGCGCGGACATGGCGAGCGTTTCCATGCACAAGAGCGGCGGCAGCCTTACGCAGTCGAGCTTCCTGCTTGCAGGTCCTAACGTCAACGCTGGCTATGTAAGACAGATAATAAACCTCACGCAGACCACCTCTGCAAGCTACCTGCTCATGTCGAGCCTTGATATCTCGCGCAGAAACCTCGCGCTTCGCGGCAAGGAGATATTCGCAAAGGTGCGCGAGATAGCGGAGTATGCGAGGGCGGAGATAAACTCCATCGAGGGCTACTACGCGTTCGGACGCGAGATGGTAAACGGCGACTCGGTGTACGATTTCGACCCGATAAAGCTCAGCGTACATACGCTGGACATCGGTCTTGCGGGCATTGAGGTCTACGATATGCTGCGTGACGATTATGATATACAGATAGAGTTTGGTGATATCGGAAATATCCTTGCATATCTGTCGATAGGCGACAGGATGCAGGAGGTGGAGCGCCTTGTGAGCGCACTTGCAGACATCAGACGCTGCTGCAAGCGCGACAAGACGGGTATGCTCAGTCAGGAGTATATTCCGCCGCAGGTAGTCGCAAGCCCTCAGGAGAGCTTCTATGCCGACAAGGAGAGCCTGCCTATAATGGAAACAGAGGGCAGGGTCTGCAGCGAGTTTGTAATGTGCTATCCTCCCGGAATACCGATACTCGCGCCCGGCGAGCGTATAACCGCGGATATCCTGCGCTACATTCAGTACGCAAAGGAAAAGGGCTGCAGCATGACAGGCCCCGAGGACGCAGAGATAGAGTATCTGAATGTGTTGAAATAATTGATAATTGACAATGTATAATTGACAATTATTGTGTCCGACTTTGTCGGATATATTAAGATCGTCTTGTAAGTACATTGCTTCGCATGGCGGTATTGCTGCAAATTTGCGACAGCACCTGAATGCGGCGGTAATTGTGATCGCGCCGCAAGGCGCGTACCATAATTGTCAATTATCAATTGTCCATTGTCAATTAAAAAAGGAGAAAAGAAATGGATCTTTGGTTCAGTGAAAAGCACACTCCCGATGTAAAGCTGAGCATACGCATTGAAAAGCAGCTTTTTTCAAAGCAGAGCGACTATCAGCGCATCGATGTGTTCGAGAGCCGCGAGTTTGGCAGGGTGCTGTCGCTTGACGGCAATATAATGCTTACGGAGCGCGATGAGTTCATCTACAACGAGATGATAGTGCACGTTCCTATGGCTGTGCATAAGGGCATAAAAAAGGTGCTTGTTATCGGCGCAGGTGACGGCGGCGTAGTAAAGGAGCTTACGCGCTACGACCGCATACAGCATATCGACCTTGTTGAGATGGACGAGATGGTGGTGGAGGCGTGCAGGCAGTACATTCCTGCGAATGCGTGCAGGCTGGATGACGAGCGCGTGCATATCCACTACGAGAACGCACTGAAATACATCCGCTACCGTGAGGAGGAGTACGACCTCATCATAAGTCGGATCGTAGCCATGTCGTTCTGTGAGCCAA
>JAZQEQ010000047.1:0-2033 GCA_045539055.1 Oscillospiraceae bacterium
GGTAAAGGCAGGCGTTACCTCTGTCTGCACAGGCGTAGGCTCGGCAAACCCCATAGGCGGCAGCTTTATCGTCATGAAGACATGGGGCAGCAAGCGCGTGGACAAGCTTATCGTGCAGTCCCCTGCTGCTATCAAATTCGCTCTCGGCGAAAACCCCAAGAACACCTACAACGACCGCGACGAGTCCCCCGTAACACGCATGGCGACCGCCGCTGTTATCCGCGAGCAGCTTATGAAGGCAAAGCGCTACCTCGCTGACAAAAAGGAATACGAGCGTCTGAAGGGCACCGACGACGAGGTGTCCGAGCCTGACTTTGACATCAAGTGCGAGGCTCTGCTGCCTCTTTTTGCAGAGGAGAACAAGCTGAAGGCGCATTTCCACTGCCACCGCGCGGATGATATCTTCACGGCTATCCGCATTTCAAAGGAATTCGACCTCGACTATGTGCTCATCCACTGCACCGACGGCGGTGTTATCGCGGACGAGCTCGCAGAGGACTGCCCCGCTGTAGTTACAGGTCCGCTTTTCGGCGACCGCGGCAAGCCCGAGCTTCGCAATCACGACATCACCACTCCCAAAGTACTTTCCGAAAACGGCATAAAGTGCGCTATCTGCACCGACCACCCTGAAACTCCGATACAGTATCTTCCCCTCACCGCTGCGCTTGCGGTAAGAGGCGGACTTTCAAAGGACGAGGCTCTGCGCGGAATTACTGTCTACGCGGCGGAAACGCTTGGACTTTCCGACACCCTCGGCTCTGTCGCAGTCGGAAAGCAGGCGGACTTCTCGCTGTTTAACGGCGACCCGCTCGACCTGACTGTTACGCCCGAGATGGTATTTGTAGGCGGAAAGCTGGCGTATAAGAAATAATATTTCAGGGCGGATCCTATATCCGCCCATGTTACAGTAAAGGAGCTTGTATGGACCTGCAAAGACTTGAAGCACAGCTTTCGTTCCTGATGGAAGCCGACAGGCTGAAGAACATTTACCGCCAGACCTACACCAAGGTGGACGACCTGCCGCCGCAGCCTGACACTAGCAACGTGACACAGCCGTATCCGCGCCGCGAGAATGACGCGGAGCACAGCTTTTCGCTCGCGCTGTTCACTGCGGTGCTTGCGGAGTATTCCAACGAGCCGATAGATGTGCTCAAGACCATGAAGATGGTGCTGGTGCACGATATCGTGGAGATAGACGCAGGCGATACCTACTGCTATGACGAGGCCGCAAAGACCACAAAGCGGGAACGCGAGCTTCGTGCGGCAGACAGGCTTTTCGGGCTGCTTCCCGATGAACAGCAGGCTGAATACCGTGCGCTGTGGGACGAGTTTGAGGCGGGGAATACACCCGAGGCGCGCTTTGCCGCTGTCATGGACAGGATACAGCCGCTGCTCTTAAACCTCAGCCGAAACGGACTCTCGTGGCAGCAGCACGGAATACATCTCCATCAGGTGCAGGAGCGAAACGAAAGGCTCTGCGAAGGCTCAAGGGAGATACATGAATATATCTTCGGGCTGCTCCGTGACGCAAACGAGCGCGGAATACTGCCCGACTAAGACCCCGAAAGGAATGATATCATGCGCGAGATAAACGCTTCACTTATAACCGAAACGATAAGCCGCCTTTGCATCGACGCGAATCTGCATCTGCCCTGCGGCATGAAAGAGTGCATAAGCGCCTGCATCGACAAGGAGGAGAGCCCCCTCGGAAAGAGCGTGCTTTCCGATATCGTATCAAACATCGACTGCGCCGACGAGCTTGCCGTGCCTATCTGTCAGGATACGGGCATGGCGGTGGTGTTTGCCGAGGTAGGACAGGACGTGCACATCACAGGCGGTCTTTTCGAGGACGCGGTAAACGCAGGCGTCGCAGACGGCTATGTAAAGGGCAGACTTCGCCTGTCGATAGTAGCCGACCCGTTCCTTGACCGCAAAAACACGAATAACAACACCCCCGCCGTTATCCACACAAGGATAGTCGAGGGCGATAAGATAAGCCTTATGGTCGCGCCTAAGGGCTTCGGCAGTGAGAA
>JAZQEQ010000048.1:0-1621 GCA_045539055.1 Oscillospiraceae bacterium
TCTTGCTGAATCGTTCAGAGAACTTTCCGTAGGTAAGACTGTAGATAAGATCACGATACAGGATATTACCGACAACTGCGGCTATTCGCCTGCAACATTTTATCGGAATTTCAAGGACAAGTACGATCTGATCGCCTGGGACTATTCAAGGCACATATCAAAACTAATGGAAGGTGCTGCAAAAAAAGAACATAGCTGGCGGAAGACCATAATTGACGCACTCATACATTATCACAACGAAAAAGAGTACCTGACAAATCTCCTCAAAAGCACAAGCGGTCATGATTCGTTCATCAGATATATGTCGGAGATAAATATAGAAAAGATGGCATCACTGATCATAGAACTGTCGGATAATAAATGTTTAGATAAGCAGACAGAGGGCTGTATACGCCTTTACTGTATGGGAACTGTCGCTATGACCTGTGAATGGATACTCGGAAAACTTGATGTTACTGTTGAGGAACTGACAGAGATATATGAAAAATCTCTGCCCGAACCTCTGAGGAGGTACTTACTGTAAATAAATGAGAGAATTTTGGTGTATTCTCTCGTTTGTATAGAATATAGCATTATTCTCCATTGAAGAATTCGCAGCATAAGTATATAATAGTATTAAAGGTTGTGCGCAATCATTAAGCGCACAACAAAAAATATTATATATCATGGAGGG
The DNA here is from genome assembly GCA_045539055.1 of Oscillospiraceae bacterium. Taxonomy (GTDB): domain Bacteria; phylum Bacillota; class Clostridia; order Oscillospirales; family Ruminococcaceae; genus CAG-115. The sequence goes on from JAZQEQ010000048.1 coordinate 674, forward strand.
TACAAAAATGACAAAGATCGAATTCTTACAGGGACTTGCAAAGGGCTGGTTCGGTAACTCACAGCAGCATTCCATTCAGGCACAGCTTCTGAAGCAGAGAGGCTTCGGTAAGCTCGCCGATAAGATCATGGCTGAGTCCGAAGAAGAATGGAACGAAGCAAAGAAGGTAAACGCACGTCTGATCGAGCTTGGTGTCACACCGAAGGTCGAGCTTCAGGAGTACCCTGTGTTCACTGATGTTAAGGAAATGCTTGAATATGACTGCAAGGACGCAGCAGAGGCTCTCCCTGAGATGAGCAAGGCACTGGCACTTTTTGAAGATGACTATGTGACAAAGAGTATGATCCAGGAATTCATCGTTGACGAGCAGGAACATTTCAACTGGGTACGTCAGCACCTTTCACTTATGGAAGAGATCGGTATGGAAAACTACCTGATCGAGCAGCTTGGCTGATAGCTGTAAAGGAGGTCCCCTATGAAAAACAGAGTTTGCGAACTACTTGGAATCGAAAAACCGATCATTCAGGGACCTATGAACTGGCTGACGGACGGTAAGTTTGTAGGTGCAATCAGCAAAGCAGGCGGTCTTGGCGTTCTTGGATTTAATGCCGGACAGAAAGAAGCTGTTTTCACCGTTGAGGAAACCATTGCCAATATGCGTCGTGAGGTCGCAGTAGTAAAGAGCATTACAGATAAGCCTTTCGGTATCAATATCGGACCGACTGATCCCGATAAAGACCGCTTTACAATGCCGATGCTTGATTTGATGAAAGAGGAAGGCATTCACGCAGCGGTATGGGCGTCCATGACTTTTGATCCATTCTGGGTAAAGGCTTGCCACGACAGGGATATCCGTGTAGTTTACCGTGCGCATACACCTTCTGCCGAAGATACAGAACGAGCTGTTGAAGCAGGAGTTGACATCGTTGTTGCAACAGGCTTTGATGA
>JAZQEQ010000049.1:0-5804 GCA_045539055.1 Oscillospiraceae bacterium
CCGTGTAATAAAACCAAAGGAGAAACAAATTGCTTTACGAACTCAAAAAACAAGAGGGCCGCGCGCGCCGCGGTGTTTTCCATACTCCCCACGGCGATATCGAAGCGCCGTTCTTCATGAACGTCGGCACTGCCGCGGCTATCAAGGGCGCGATATCCTCTGTTGACCTGAAGGGGCTTAAAACACAAGTGGAGCTGTGCAACACCTATCACCTGCACCTGCGCCCCGGTGATGATGTAATCTACAAAATGGGCGGTCTGCACAAGTTCATGAACTGGGACAAGCCTATCCTCACCGACAGCGGTGGATTTCAGGTGTTCTCGCTGTCGTCGCTGCGCAAGATAAAGGAGGAGGGCGTGTACTTTGCCTCCCACATCGACGGCAAGCGCATCTTCATGGGTCCCGAGGAGAGTATGCGGATCCAGTCGCACCTCGCCTCCACCATCGCAATGGCATTTGACGAGTGCATTGAAAACCCTGCGCCCTACGACTATGTAAAGCAGTCGGTAGCGCGTACAACTCGCTGGCTGCAGCGCTGCAAGGAGGAGATGGCGCGCCTTAACGCTGACCCGACTACGATAAACAGACAGCAGCTGCTGTTCGGTATAAATCAGGGCGGAACGTTTGACGACATCCGCGTTGAGCACATGAAGACCATCCGCGAGATGGATCTTGACGGCTACGCAATAGGCGGTCTTGCGGTGGGCGAGCCAGCCGAGGTGATGTACCACATTCTTGACGAGGTACTCCCCCATGCCCCCGAAAACAAGCCTCGCTACCTCATGGGCGTCGGTACTCCGTCCAACATAATTGAGGGCGTTTACCGCGGCGTTGATATGTTCGACTGCGTTATGCCCAGCCGCAACGCCCGCCATGCTACCGTATTCACATGGCAGGGTATCATGCACGCGACAAACGAGTGCTACAAGCTGGACGAGCGTCCGCTTGACCCCGAGTGCGACTGCCCCACCTGCCGCAACTTCAGCCGCAGCTATATCCGCCACCTGTTCAAGGCAGGCGAGCAGCTTGCAGGAAGACTCGCCGTACAGCACAACCTCTACTTCTACAACACCCTAATGGAGCGCATCAGAGAGGCGCTTGACGAGGGCAGATTTGAGGAGTTCAGAAACAAGTATTCGCCGCTGCTGGCAAGAAAGCTTAAGGGCAACGAAGACTGACAAAAAGGAGCGCGACTATGGAAAAAGGCAGATTGTATATACCCGATAGGTCTATACTGTACTATTGCGCTGTGCTGCTTGCGTTTATCGGTACTGCGGCGCTGATATGGTGTAATATCTACTGCTTTGACGCAGCTAACTCAGGTTTTGCATACAGCAGGATAAACTACATGGATCACATCCGCCCAGGATGGTGGATCTATATTGTCGGCGCACTGCAGCTTCTGACCGACCTTTCCATTCCTTTCGCATATATCCTTGCAAAAAAGGATCTCAAATATGCTTGTATTTTCGGAATCGGCGGAATAGTATTCAACGCTTTTCTGGCCCTTGCTGCCCTGATACAGGTCGCGCTGACCTTTATAGGCGATTTTATAGGAGCATTTAATGTCACATCCATGGACTATTTTATGACAATACTGTTCTTTTTACCGCTGTTTCTTCTCGCCGTAGTCATCCTGCTTGGCTTTGCGGTCGTCGCCGCTGTAACGATCGCTATAATAAAGGGCTTCCCCTATGCTGTCAGCGGACTGACATACGCTCTCGAGTACGAAAAGGTACTGCGCAGCAAAAAGCTCGGCATTATTGTAAATACAGTGTCCATGCTGCTTATTCCGTTCAGCGAGTTATTAGTGTGCGGACTGCTCGAGGAACATGATCTGATGTATACGATCGAGGATAGGCTCCTGGGACTGTATGGACCATATCTTATCCATGCCGTAGCCGCTCTGCTGTTCGGGCTTTCGATGAAAAATCTCCCTCCTGACGCACCCAAAGAACAAAATCCCGAGGAAAAACCGACTGAGCCTGTACCGACAGCTACGGATAGCATCATACCAAAGCTTATCGACAGATGATAAAAAGACCTGAGAAAAACTCTCAGGTCTTTTTTTATCAGAAAAACATTCCCTCGATAAACGTCTTTAAGCCAAGACAGACAAGCACCGCGCCACCGAGCAGAGATGCCTTTGCGCCGAGGAGCTGTCCGAATTTAACTCCGCCAAGCACGCCGATAAGACTTATCACGAACGTCACGATGCCAATAAACAGCACCGCAGGAACGATATCCACGCTCATCGCCGCAAAGCTAACTCCGACCATCAGCGCATCGATGCTGGTCGCAACAGCCTGCACCATTATCGTGGGTATTCCCGGCTCCTTCAGAAGCTCCTTTTCCTCGCCGCTTTTCTTTGCGCGAAGCTCGCCGATGCTCTCAACTATCATCTTTCCGCCGATCACTCCAAGCACCACAAGCGCGATAATCGGAGCGTAGCCCGTGATCACCTCGGCAAAAGCTGAGCCTAAAAAGTAGCCTATAAGCGGCATCACGCCCTGAAAGACTCCGAACATCAGCGCGGCGAACACCGCCTTTTTCTTGTTTTTGATGACCGTTCCGTTGCCGATAGATACCGCAAAAGCGTCCATCGAAAGTCCTACCGCGATCAGAAAAAGCTCTGCAAATGACATTTCATTATCCTCCGTTTTCTCGGATAGCCTATGCTATCTTATGCCTGTCCGCAACAAAAAAGACCCAGGCTCTGGTAAAACCATGCCTGAGTCGTTCGTTTAAGCTTTTTCATGCATAGCTATCCCATTGAGCTACACATGAGTCTTGCTGATTAAGACAAGCCAGACCTTTCGGTCAGTATGTTGACTTGCCGCGCATCGCGCCGCTACTCCCCCACGGGTATTTTTATCGTTGCTTTATTGTAGCATATTCCGCCCGATTTGTCAATACAAAAATCCCCCGAGGGAGCACCTCGGTGACAAAACCCATCGGAAAAACTTATTTTAAATAGTCCGCTACGCGGCAAAAATGTATCCCCGAGGCAAGCCTCGGGGATGTTATTTTTAATTATTCTGCTCTCAGCTTGAATACGCCTATAAGCTCCTTGAGCATCGCGGACTGACCCGAAAGCTCCTCTGCCGCTGCAGCGGTCTCCTCTGCTGTTGCGGAGTTGTTCTGTACAACTGCGGAGATCTGGTCTACGCCGATAGTTACCTCGTTGATAGAGCTTGCAGCCTCCTGCGAAGCGCTTGCGATCTTCTCGTTGATGACAGCTACCTGACCTGCAGCCGTAGCAACGTTCTCCATCTTGTCAGCAACCTCTGTTACAAGGCCGCTGCCCTTGCCGATAGCAGTAACTGTATTCTCAATGAGAACTGTGGTGTTCTGTGCAGCCTCAGCGGACTTGCCTGCGAGGTTTCTTACCTCATCAGCAACAACTGCGAAGCCCTTGCCTGCAGCACCTGCTCTTGCAGCCTCGATAGCAGCGTTGAGCGCGAGGATGTTTGTCTGGAACGCGATATCCTCGATAGTCTTGATGATATCCTGGATCTGTGCAGCAAAGCCGTTGATCTCGTTCATAGCGTCAACAAGCTCGTTCATCTTGCCGCTTGCCTCGCCCATCTCAGCGCCTGCGTCATTTGTCTTGTCACGCGCATTTGTGGACTCTACAGCATTTGCTGCGATCATGTCGTTGATAAGGCTGATGGTAGCGGACAGCTCCTCGATGGAGGAAGCCTGCTCGGTAGCGCCCTGAGAAAGTGCCTGAGCCGCGGAAGCCACCTGATCGGAGCCGCTTGCGACCTGATCGGAGGAAACACCGATCTGTGTAATGATGTCGTTAAGTCCGCGAACGAACTTGCGCAGAGAATTGAGTATGTTCTCGAATATACCCGAGTACATATCTCTCTGCTGTGTATGTACATCAAGATTGCCCTGTGCGATCTCGCTGAGGATATAGTCGATATCGCCTACGACAGCCTTTGTACGGTCGGTCAGCGTTCTCATAGAATCAGCAAGCTCACCGATCTCGTCCTTGGACTGATACTGGATGTCAACGTCAAAGTCGCCGACAGCCATCTTGTCAGCAGCATTGCGAACATCCTTCAGGCCCTTGACGATCATGTTTGTGATCATAATGGAAAGCACACTGCCGACAGCGATCGCTGCCACAGCGATTATCACAATGATAAGAGCTGTATTGTTGGAACGGCTCATAGCCTCTATGTGCATCTCTGCAGCCTTAGTCTCTTCATATTCAAGGATATTGTTTGTGGATGCGATAATAGCCTGAAGCTCGGGCATGAGCTCCTTTTCGTACACCTTATAGGCAGCCTCTGCATCGTGTGAAAGAGCACTTGCCTCGAAACGACCGAGTGTAGCGTTTACCTCAGCAATAGTGCTCTCGATAGCCTCTACATCAGCCATGTCGCCGGAATAGTGCAGCTTGAGCTCAGCAACAGCCGCCTCCATGTCCTTCATGGAATCAGCCGCATTTGCAAGATACTCCCTGGTGAGAGCGTCATCAGGGGTAGACGATGCCTTCAGCATCTCTTTTGCCGTAACATTTATATCCAGCATCATCTCATCAGCAAGCTGAACATCAGCAAATGCTTCTGTGTAAAAATCATCAACAAGCCCGCCTACAGTTTGGAACGCAGTAAATGCGAACACCGAAATAACGATCATAAGAACGTTAATAACACCGAATGCGACCAGCAGCTTTTTTGATACCTTTAAATTTTTCATAACCATTGTTCCTTTCCACGGAGAATTACGGAATGATCTGCGCCGCTATGACGAATAACCTTTTTTATCCTGTAAGTTATTGTCATAAATGCACAAATTTATGCAATGTAATATAAAAAAACTTGCAAATTCCATATAAAAATTATAACTCAATAAGCGACATTTGTCAATAACCTTTTTCAAAAAAGTAGTGAGCGCAACAAAAGTTATTGAAAAATGCCGCGAAATAGGTTATAATTAAAGTAATATGATCAATAACGCAAGGAGAAGCTATGAGTCTTTGTCCACATTATAAAAAATGCGGAGGCTGCCAGCTGCAGAACATGACCTATGAAAAGCAGCTCAGCTTCAAGCAGGTAAAAGAAATACGTTTGCTCGGAAGATTCTGCCATGTCGATGAGATAATCGGCATGGACGAGCCGTTCCATTACCGCAACAAGGTACAGGCCGCGTTCGGAATGAAAAACGGCAAGATCATTTCGGGCGTTTACCAGTCCTCAACGCACAATATCGTCCCCGTTGACGACTGCCTTATCGAGGATGAGATCGCCGACAGAATAATCGTGACTATCAGAAAGCTGGCTGCAAGTTTCAAGATGAAGCCCTTCAACGATGTAACGATGAAAGGCTTTCTGCGCCATGTACTGGTAAAACGCGGCTTTCTCAGCGGTCAGATAATGGTGGTGCTGGTAACGGCTTCGGGTGCGTTCCCGTCGCAGCGTTCATTTGTAAACGCGCTCTTACAGCGTCACCCCGACATCACAACGATAGTGCGCAACATCAACGACAAGCACACCAGCCTTGTGCTTGGTGAGCGCAGCGAGGTGCTGTACGGCAGCGGTTATATCGAGGAGCAGCTTTGCGGACTTACGTTCAGGATAAGCCCGAAGTCGTTCTACCAGATAAATCCGATACAGACCGAGGTGCTTTATAACAAAGCAGTCGAATTTGCGGCGCTGACAGGCAGCGAGCGCGTTATCGACGCTTACTGCGGCACGGGAACTATCGGACTTATCATGGCGAAAAAAGCAGGCGAGGGCATTGGTGTTGAGCTGAACAAGGACGCCGTAAAGGACGCAAAAAACAATGCC
>JAZQEQ010000050.1:0-10990 GCA_045539055.1 Oscillospiraceae bacterium
CCCTTTAACTGCATCTTTAATCTTTTTCCCATATGGATCTAAAACCATAATATGGTATCCTCTTTTGTTAAAAACTTCAATCTCTCCATGAAGTCCATCCCAAGTATAATATTTATCTTTTCCTTTATACACCTGGGTAGTTCCAATGACTTTGTATTTCTCTAAAAAATCCAAAAAACAAGGTCTAGGTTTGGGAATATAAGGCACGCTAATCACCCCTATACAAATTCAATGTTCATAATAAAATGGAGCATTCCTTGTATAGTATAACATTTTTTACAAGTAAATGCAATAACTACAGGAACTAAATTACAATTAAATTGAAACAATAAATTATTCTATCAATTTTTATATACAATCCCCAATGCAACACCTAAAGATCTTAAAAATTGATAATTTCGCCCACAGATGCTAACAATACAGATGTCGCAATGATAAGCGGCAAATATTAACTCAGATATATTCCCAAAAAAGGCGTACTGATGATATTCATTCTTTCGTTGGTTTGCCAATATATACTTTATATTCGCCTTCATAGAGAATATAAGATGTATGATTTGATAAATATTTAAGAGATAACCATAAAATCCAAACCACAACAAATCCGCCTGATTTTCGTCAGGCGGATTGATTTATGCTCAGATCGCATCCAGCTTCTCCACGGCAAGCTCGGTCTGCTTGCTCGTCAGGTGAATGTAGGTGTTGTAGGTGAAGCCTGTATCGGCATGACCAAGAATATCCGAAATGACCTTGATATCCACGCCTTTCAGGAAAAGCAGGCTGGCAAAGGTGTGTCGCAGCGTGTGAATTCCGCAGCAGTTTTCGATGCCTGCACGCTTGCATACCCTTTTATAGGTGTTGATGAGCGAATTCACGCTGACAGGAGCCTTGCCGCCAAGAATATAACCGCTTTTGTCTGCGGAGCTGTCATACATCTCTGTCAGCAAAGATAAAGCGGTCTTGTTCAGCGGTACTACCCTGTTGCGGGATTTGGTGCTGTCCTGCACAATACGCTGCTTCTGACCTTCATTTCGACCGAAATTGTAGGTAGAAACGACATTTTTGCTCACATTAAGCATCTTGTGCTCAAAGTCAACATCGCTCCATTTCAGCGCCGCCAGCTCTCCTACACGCAATCCTGTGTAGATATCCAGTATCAGGAGCTTACGCAAGCTGTAACGAGGTTTGCCGCTATTATCAAGCGAATTTGCGGCTTTGATGAACTCGGTCATCTCCTTTTCGCTTAAAAAGCGGTTTTTCTTCGCGGGAAAATCCTTCTGACGGAGCTTCACAAGGCGACAGGGATTCTGAGGCAATCCCTGAGCGTCCACAGCGTATGTAAGACAAGCATTAAGGTACACATACGCCTTCCTTACCGTAGAGAGGGATAAGCCCCTATTACGCAGCGTATCGATCAATTCAAGCTGAATTATGGCAGGCGTAAGCTGCGTTACACGATAATGCCCTATATAGGGATTGATGTGCTTCTTGACCGTCAGCATAGCTCTGTCATACGATGTGGGCTTCAGGTCTGGCTTCTTGATATGCTCCATCCAGCCGCAAAGGTAATCGTCCAGATAGTAATCATCAAGGCATTGCCCTCCTGATTTCACTAGCATAAGGTAGTTATCCATCTTCCTCATTACCTCGGTTTTGGTCTTGCCTGTAAATCGCTTGTATTTGGTATAACCTTTTTCGCTGAAGCCCTTAACGCACTGAGCTGTCCATGTGCCGTCGGCATTCCTGAACACACTCCCAGTACCCTTGGCTCTGCGCCCAGCCATTACGCACGCCTCCTTTCCTCCACAGGAAAGCCGTTGAAAGTCTTTTTCTCACGTGTAGCCTTATCGAGCCATTCCTCCAGCTTATCGGCACAAACGTAATACCTTCCTCCTATGCGTATAGAAGGGAACGTCCTGCACCTCATAAGTGCATACATTGCACTGGTGGATATACCGAGATGATCTCTGACTTCCTTTGCCTTGAGCAGTCTTGTAGGTGTTGTAGTTGTAGTCATAGTGTTCTTTCCTTTCCAATGGGCATAATGCCATTATGTCATTAAGTTAATATATCGATGTAAATTCCTGCTGTGCTGTGCGGAATAGCTCTGCACAGCATAGCAAGATAATTTCAGCAGTTATTTCCTGATCTCAGGCAGCTGCTTGTGCACTGTCTCGGATCCGAAGTTCTTCCTGCTTATTTCGTTTGCGATCTCGTCCACTATTTCCTGAGAAACCCCACGAATTTCGTTTGGAGTATATATCTCAATATCATGAGTATACAGTATCTCCTCAGGTATACGTCGGATTATTTGGCTGCATAGATCGGCATTCTGATTAATATCGGCTTTATCGGTGGTAATAATCACTCCACCACCGATTCTGATTGTAGGTTTTGAGTTCATATCATTATCCTCCTCATAATTGTCCTCCTGATGATGCAATTCTGCATCGCAAATGTACCTTGCGACTGCGAACCCATGCTTTTGTGCCAGAGTTAAAAAGTAACACTGTGACAAAGATGGGCCGTCATCGCATTCGTCGTCATATATAGCATCAGCTGCTGCCAGCGTGATATCAGGCAGCGTATTGCCGCTCATAACGACTATCTTCTCGCTTTCAGGGTACAGCTCCATCCAATCGTCAGAGTCCATATCCTCCTCAGACAACTCTCGTTCCTGATAATCATCCTCAGAAAAGCCAACGATCGGCTGCTTACCGTTTCTGATAAGTATCTGGCTTATCATGTTGCGCTGCTGAAAAAACTCCTTCCTGTGAAGGTTGAACTTGCGCCCGTGCACATCCACACTATTCACTATAAAGTGACTATGTAGATGCACTGTGTTCGTATGAACAGCGATTACACATTGATAGTCACGATACACTTCCCGTGCTATCTGCTTGCTGATACTCAACACCTCCTGCTCGGTGACAGGTTCCTTCGCGTCGAAGCTCAGCACCGAATGTATGACCTGCCTTCCATCAGTTTTATGATGTATGGCTTTGGTAAGTTCCATACTGCGAAGCGCATCCTCGACATTAGGCAGGCACCCGATCCCTCCGACCAGGGTTTCATTGGTCTTTTGGGGATTAAGCACATAGCTTAGCATCTTCTTTGGTAGTTCTTTAGTATGGTTGGCAGGTATTAAATAGCGTTGAATAGCCATTTTATTCACCTCCATTTTCGTTGAGCAAGCTCAGCTCTACCGTAATGCACTGCAGCTTCTTTTCAAGTTCAGTGATAGCAAAGTCGATATTTTCATTACCGCTTGACGAATAAAGAGCCTGAAGCATCTTTGGGATATCTTCTAAGCCTTTAATTATCACTATCCTTTCGCTGAAAATGGCTCGGCGACAGAATTCGCTTTTGTCCAGCCCTGAGGATTTAACCATTTCCTCAAAAGCAGACACATCCTCATTATACAGAAAGAAACCAAATTGTTTTTTGTTTGACATAATTTATTCTCCTTTCAGCCAAACAGATCACCTGTCCCACTTGTCCCACCCCAAAACCAACTTTTTTATTTTGGGGTGAAGACAAATAAATCCGCAAATTGGAAACAGGCGAATCTTGACAGACTTTAAAAATCATCTTTTAAACGAATACCCTTAATTCCACGAAGATTTTTTCCGTTGAGACGGAACTTATCACGCTCGCCTTTACAAAGCCTTGTAATGCGAGTAAGGATCTGATTATCGCTTAATTGACAAGTCATGCCATTTTCTGAGTAGTAAACCTTAACTGCCTCCAGTATTTCAGCATTGTGAATACGGAAATGCTTTCCCACATCACAGCAATCTTCGATAAATGCAGGCAGTATATCCTGTTCCTCCTCGTATTGGGCGAGAAGCCTCTTACTGTCATCGCACTCTGTAAACATAAAGTTTCGCTCGACCAGCGCGGGAAGATATTTCATAGCGTAACTGAAAATAATATCCCTTTCGCCTATCAGCTTTTTCTTTAGCCCCAGATCAATATCGAGATCAGTATGTGTCTTCTCAAACGGCAGTACAACAAATCTGCGTATAAGAGAGCGGTTTCCTGTATCGTCCACCTCTCTGAAATTGGGAAGCGTGTTACCCGCCATTACCAATTTGCAGTGAGGCACGAACGACTCGGATATCGCATACTTTTCTTCTCCTGTGATTTTTTCACAGGATATGACAGACTTGAAAATATCAATTGAGCCTAATGCTTCCATCGGTATTTCTCGGCATATCGCTACAGAAATATTCTTGAACTTAATAGACCAAGTCTTGGTTCCGAGGTTGTTTAATGCAAATGCTGAGACATCGTGCGATGAAAAAGCACTCTCAATTAAATTACACATAAGCGATTTGCCGCTGCCGCTGTCTCCATAGAGGATCACAGCCTTTTCAGCTGTTGTATTCCGACATACAGCATAAGCAAGCAGTTCGTAAGCTAACTGAGCCTTTGAACTGTCCGGTACTGCCTGTAAACTTGATTGTAACAGGTAGTTCCAAGTGGGTGCTTGTGTTATATCGGGTTTTTCAATGAGCTTTAAATTCATACAATAGTCGAAGCTTCGGCTTCGTATGAATTCCTCATCCTCTATAAACTCGGCAGTTTTTATATTGAAAACGCCGTTTTTAAAGTGGATGAGATTTTGATTTTCATCTCTGGTAGCTTCAAAGTCTTTGTAAAGACGAGGGTCTCCCTTCAGCATCTCCAACGTTTCTTCTGCCGTAGCAGTAGATATGTAAGGAAGTAACTGCGGATCGACCAATCGTCTTACAGTTCTTTGAATATCTGGCGCCCGAATGCATCGCCAATAAAGCTGCTTGTCCTGCCACAGATAGATATCGCTACCATCTGTAGCAAATTTGCCTGTGTCGAAAAGCACACGATAGAACGCGTGCGGGCGTATGGGTTTTGGATCCATGGTTGGATACCTCCGTTTGAGATATTACAACCGGCTGCATTAATATTTTATCATATTGCTCAGCACAACAAAACCGTGACGGTGATGTATTTGAAATGTAATTGCACTCCAAATTATCATATTTGCATTGACTTTCTATCTGGAAAGTGTTATATTGTAAAAGATAGGAGATGATACTATGAACGAACAAAATACTCATATTTATCCGCCTTTTACTATTCAAAAAAAGCATGACAGAATTAGATTTAGATTTAATAAAAAAAGATATAAGATATTAAACAGTGCTACCTTTTCCGCTTCATGGACTGAATGGTATGAATCTGTCATGTCGCATATTATGCGAAGAGATAAAATCAATAACAATTGTGTTGATGATGTGAATCAAAGCGAAATGCCTCATATTACCGCACTTGACGAAACCGATCACATTAATCATGAAATTCTGACCGATTATACTGATATAGGTATCTATTTTCTTAATGAATTTCATAAAGTATGTGATGAGGTTGCCGAAGAACTTCCTATGATATTTAATAGCAAGTTTAAACGCACATATAAATGCGACAAAATTTATAAGACATACTGCAAATATTCTCAAAATAGCAATTTTAATAATTTCCTGGTATCAGGCTCCATGTTGTATTCTTTATTAAAAGGTAATTGGCATATTAATACTGATGCAGATGACACTAATAACAGCAATAAGATAGCAAGCCCAAAAATTTTTACTGTTAGAAGGCTGAATATAAATGCACCTAAAAACGGACACAAAAAAGGGAAGTATGCCAAAAAGCCTAGGTACGCCGCACCTGAGATTGCTCTTTATTGTGAAGACAGAAACAATGCGTCAGAGAATGCAACAAATCAGAATCACAAAAACGAAGAGGATGCAGGATATTCTATATACAAAGTCCATAATCAAAAATCAAAAAACAATAGTGAAGAATGTACATACATTAATTTATTTTTAGACCATCCCACACTACCTACTGATATTGAAGCCTTTATCAGAGTAATTAATCAAGTTATTTTCTGCGTTTTTATCAATAGCCTGAAAGATTGGATAAAAGAATACAACAAACCTGACAAGGCCATAATAACTAGATTGATAAACAAATATAAGCCATTGCTATTATTTCATGTTTTAACCGTCGGCTACAAATGGGCAGTTAACCATGCCTTAACAGTGGGTATGTACACGAACGAAACTATCTCTCGAAAAAACAATAGCACATCACTTGATATATCAAATACAGAATCTTTATTTAAAACTTTATTGGGAGAAAGCTTTTTTAATGTTTTACTCGATAATCCAGTGTGTTATGGAAAAGCAAATATGTCGAAAATTGATTACAGCAAACAAAAATCTGCATGGTGGTTTAAGCCAGAAAAAATTAGCCGCGAAAACAAGCTCAGAAACAAGCAATTCTTTACAATATACAATTGTCAAAAAATCAATTTGTATAAGTTTTGTTGCGATATACTAGCAGATGATGAAGAAAAATTTAGCAGAGAGCACTGTGATGCCGCTCTTGTTCTTTATAATTCGGCAATCAGAACATATTGCTTCGATCCAATAATTTGCTTTTATAAGATGGATAATGACATATATTCAAAATATGAAGAAAGCATAACAGACGATGATATCGAACCATATAGTTCAATGTGGTATTTGTTGGATTATAATTTTTTCGAATATAGTTCCTTCATTCCGAAAAATACTACATCAAAAACTCGTGATTCAAGCGTTTGGTTTATTCAGAGTCATTATGAATTACTGTCAAGAATCCAAAAATGGCGAAGCACTATATTAAACTCAGAAAAATCCGAAACAGATAAATTTGTATCTAATTGCACTGCTTATATTGAAAAAAGCGCTGAAAGTTATAGATTAAATGGTTTTGAAAATGATATGTATAACTTTTTCATTAACTACATAAATGCTCAATTAAGAAATACAGTACTAACACTATTGATGAAAGATTGCATCGACAAAATCCAGTCATATTCATGCGCCAAAAATAAGCTCTGCCCCTCAACAACGGATTTTAAGCAGACTCCGCCTGATAACAGCAAAGAGTCGCTTCCTAAGTGATTCTTTGTGCAAAAGGCGAAGGCTGCTTGAAATGCGATGTTGAGGTGCGGAGTGCCTTTTAACCAGACTATGCCGCCGTAGTTCCTCGCAGAACTGCGGCGGTGCTATAATCCACATTATGCAATTTTGTGATATTTATATGAGTTGTAAATGTAATTTTGTGATTTTATGTCTTGATATTACTGTATTTTTGTGATATACTATATTCAGAGGTGATGAAAATGCCACTGCTTAAACGAAAAATAGACGATTTCCTGCTAAAATGGAAGAATACTCCTGAACACCTTCCGCTTATCGTAAAAGGTGCAAGGCAGATAGGAAAGACCGCATCCATCGAGCAGTTTGCCAAAAGCAACTATAAAAGCGTCGTGGAGATAAACTTCGTGCTGCAAAAGCAGTACCGTGGTATATTCGACGATGGCTTTGAGGTGGATAAGATAATCCGCAACATTTCCCTCATCAATCCTGAGTTTGAGTTCATACCACATGAGACTCTGCTGTTCTTTGACGAGCTTCAGGCTTGCGTAAACTGTGCTACCAGCCTTAAAGCGTTCAGGCTGGACGGACGGTATGATGTAATATGCTCAGGCTCGCTGATGGGCATAAACTACAACGAAATAGAATCCAACAGCGTAGGCAGCAAAGAGGACTACGAGATGCACTCGATGGATTTCGAGGAGTTCCTCTGGGCAAAGGGCTACAAGCCTGAGCAGATCGAAGAAATGTATCAATGTATGCTGTCAGTCACGCCGCTTTCAAATGTGACGCTTGATGTGATGTTTGAGAACTTCCGTGAATACATGGTGCTGGGTGGAATGCCCGCAATTGTCAACTCCTTTGTGACAAGCAAGAATTTCAGCGGTACACTTAAAATGCAGCGTCAGATACTACTGGACTATGAGGAGGATATCACCAAATACGCTGGCGGTCTTGACAAGGCTAAGATACTCAACGTTTACAGGAAGATACCCACCTTTCTCGGTAAGGATAACAAGAAATTTCAGATATCCAAGATTGAAAAAGGTGCAAGAAACCGAGAGTATGTAGGAACTATCGACTGGCTCGACAATGCTGGCATAATCAACATCTGCTACTGCATGGAGCAGCCTGAGCTTCCGCTCAAGGGCAACTATGACCCATCAAATTTTAAGGTATATTTCCGTGACAGCGGTCTGCTGATAGGTTCACTTGACGATGAGGCACAGGAGGATCTGCGCTTCAACAAGAACTTCAACACCTACAAGGGCGCTATCTACGAAAATATCGTTGGCGATATGCTTGTCAAGCAAGGCTGTCAGCTCTACTTCTACAAGAACGAGCGCGGCACTCTGGAAATGGATTTCTTCATGCGTGATGCTGACTCCCTCGTCCCTGTTGAGGTCAAAGCGAATGACGGAGCTACTATCTCGCTGAACAAGCTCATCGATAGTGATAAATATTCCGATATTAAGTACGGCATAAAGCTCGGCTATAAAAATATCGGCTTTAACGGCAAATTCTACACATTCCCGTATTTTCTCACATTCCTGCTGAAACGGTTTCTGCGGGATAGGGAAAGCACTTAATAATACAGGTATCACATCTTCCGAAAAACGAACGTTTTACGGACAAAAATTTATCCCCTGAAATCAAAGCGATTTCAGGGGATTTTTCGTCCAAAAACCCGTTCGTAAATCTATGTTCGGGAAAGGGGCGCATTTCTGAGAAATACTAAATTAAGCCTTTAAATAAGAGTTTACTATTTTTATGAATTCTCCAATATCCGAAAAATAGTTTGGATATGCAGATTTTAAAGTTTGAAATGACGAGACTTGAACTAATACTGCATCAATATTCTGGTTACAACGCTTCTTTTCGATTTGATTATACTTTTGGTTTGCTGTCTCTATTTCGCTAGGTTTATAGTAGTCTATATGAAGAAGCCTAGTGTCATAATTTAGTATTAAGATGTAATAGCCACGTTTGTTATTATCACTCGCCTTAACATCTACAGCGACCCTAAATGCACTTAACATACCAAGAAAATTATGCTTTTCATTTAAAGATCTAATTTCTTTAACTAAATCATCAACCGTTTCAGCCGTATCAGGAACAACCGGAGTGCCTTCTTGTATGGCAAACAAAGAAGATATCAATTTAAAGAAACGTGTTACTTCTTCAGTACCTTGTCCTGACTTGATTGCCTGTTTTGTAAACAGGCCCATGGTTTCAACAGATGTTGCCCAAAGATGTTGAAGCCTTGTGCGAAATTGAATTTCAATAAGCATATTGTTGTTGTACGTATCGACTTTATCGCTATGGTATTGATATACAACATGCAAACTCCTATATCCGGTTTTTTTAGGGCAAGTAATATAATCATTATCTTTAATAAAAATATGACGCTTTCGAGATTTATAGTATTTTTCAGCATACTTATAAACATCATTCAACTCAGGCACAATAACTCTACAGCCGCCCAAATCTTGTATTGTCCACAAACTCATTGTGGGCTCTCGTTTTAGTTTACTTATTATTGATTCAAGTCTTTTTAATCGCTCTGCAACAACAATGTTAGTGTCTTTTTCCGCCATTTTCCGAAGGTGTGTATAAATTATATGTAATGGATAAGCATGTGCGGAGCGCCAATTATCAATTACTTTTGTAGCTTGATCAAGCTGATCTTTAGTTGAGTTATCATTTTTAATGATTTTACCTGACTTAATTATTTGGGAACGTGAATATTCAACAGTTTTCCATTTTGGCTTGCTAAAGTAAAAATAGTACATCTTATTCTCCTCCAATTTCACTAATTATATCACATTTTTATTTCTTTTACAATATAATCGAACAAAACAAATCTGCTAGATAAACAGATTTGTCTTGTTCATAAATGTACTACAAATTCTTGTAAAGCGTAGTCTTCCTGACACCTGTCAGTTCAGTTATCTCCTTAACGGTATACTCGCCCGTCTTATATAGCCTCACCGCCTTTCGTACGGCTTCGCTATCAGCGCAAGGACGTCCACCCTTACGTCCTCTTGCTCTCGCGGCGGCAAGGCCCTCTCTCGTTCTGTCGGCAAGAACATCACGCTCAAACTGTGCCAGTGCAGACATCAGAGTGAATAATAGCTTGCCTGTGCTGGTGGTAGTATCTATGGATTCTTTGAGCGACACAAGATGTACTCCTCTGCCATTGAATGTCTCCATGAGCCATATCAAATCCTTAGTGCTTCTCCCCAGACGAGATAAAGACTCCACAACTACTATATCCCCTTCAGCGAGGCGTTCAAGAAGCTTTTCAAGCTCGGGGCGGTTTCGCTTGGTGCCTGTCATCTTCTCGTTATAAATGTAGTCAACACCGTACTTCTGAAGCATATCTATCTGACGATCGAGGTTCTGCTGCTCAGTGGATACCCTCGCATACCCAAATACGAAATTCTTCATCACCACTCACCTCCGCAATAAGCATTCCCGCAGAGAGCTTCATCAATCGCACATTCGATCTCTCCTGGTGTGTAGAACATATCCTCTATATCATCTGTAGTGTAACCGTATTCCAGCAACAGGTCGATATGTTCAGGCTCAATACAAAGATAGGACGCAAACTCCTTCAGTTGATTTACTGCCAGGCGGTCAGTGTTCTCCTGCCGATAGCTGAACGGATAAGTGCGCAGGTATCCATAATCCCAGTTATGCAGGTGCGAGGTATCAAATTTCGCTGTGGTCAGTTTCCCATTGGTGTCAATTTTGAGAATATCTCCGCAAATGCTCGGTATCTCTGTATAGAAGCTCGTTAGCAAGCCAAGCCTCATCAGAGCGGAATCCAGTATCGAAGATGTGCTTGCATAAATATAAAATCCCTCATGAGCAAAATGATATAGCGCAAGCGGATTATCACCCTTGACGAAATAGGAGTTGTTTGCATTGTCCAACACCGTAAACACAAAACTGCCCTCGACCTTTTCAGCCATGCTTATAAGAGCGGCAAAATCGAAGTCGGAGGCCAAGCG